>CAZNRT010000054.1:0-3914 GCA_964575445.1 uncultured Proteiniphilum sp.
ATTAATACAAGAATCCAAGCATAATACCTGCTGCAACAGCAGAACCAATTACACCTGCAACGTTTGGTCCCATGGCATGCATCAACAAGTAGTTTGTATTGTCATACTCCAATCCAACCATTTGAGATAAGCGAGCTGAGTCTGGAACAGCTGATACTCCTGAGTTACCAATAAGTGGATTAATCTTATTACCTTCTTTCAAAAATAGATTGAAAAACTTAACAAAAAGAATTCCAGCACAAGTAGCTACAATAAATGAAAATGCTCCGATTACGAATATCTTTATTGATTCTGGTCTTAAGAAAGTAGTAGCTTGAGTAGAAGCTCCCACTGTAAGACCTAAGAGAATAGTGATAGTATCAATCAGAGGACCTCTTGCAGTTTCAGCCAAACGGCGAGTTACACCCGATTCCTTCAATAGATTTCCGAAGAATAGCATACCTAATAGAGGAAGTCCAGATGGAACTAAGAATGCAGTAAGAAAAAGACCAATAATAGGAAATAAAACCTTTTCTGTCTGAGAAACGACTCGAGGTGTTTTCATTCTAATTACACGCTCTTTAGGTGTTGTCAGCAATCTCATAAATGGAGGTTGAATTACTGGCACCAAAGCCATATAAGAATAGGCAGAAATAGCAACTGCACCTAAAAGCTGAGGAGCTAGTTTGGAAGTTAAGAAAATTGCTGTAGGACCGTCCGCACCACCAATAATGCCTATTGAAGCAGCCTCGTTAGGCATAAAACCCCATTGCAATGATACAATATATGCACCGAAGATACCTAACTGCGCAGCAGCTCCAATAAGAAACAATTTAGGATTTGATATTAATGAAGAGAAATCTGTCATGGCTCCAATCCCTAAGAAAATAAGAGGAGGATACCATCCTTGAACAACACCCTGATACAAAATATTGTAAACGGAGCCTTCTTCATAAATACCTATCATCAGTCCAGCAGCTTCATTAAAAGGAATATTTCCAATTAGAATACCAAAACCAATTGGAATTAGTAACAAAGGCTCGTACTCCTTAATGATAGCTAATGCTATAAAGATGAGCCCAAAAAGAATCATTATGATGTGACCTATAGTAATATTGGCAAAACCGGTATAACTCCAAAATGTACTCAGGTTATCGCTCAATGTTAAAAATGTATTCATTTGCCTGCGTTTTATTCTACAATTACTAAATTGTCACCTTCAAGAACAGAGTCACCAGTCTTAACGAGAATCTCTGTAATTTTGCCATTAGAACTAGCCAAGATATTATTTTCCATCTTCATTGCCTCAAGAATCATAACAGTTTGACCTTTTTTTACTACATCACCAACGTTACAATTTATTTTAATTATTATTCCTGGAAGAGGTGATTGTACAGAGCTCTTTGTAGAATCTGTTTTTGGTCTTGTCACTAATGGTGTACTTGAAGACTGAGGAGTTGGAGTAGTAATAGCTTGTTTTTTAATTTTTGTTCTAATATTTGTCTCTTTAGATTCTAATTCGACTTTATATGGAGTTCCATTAACTTCTAATTCAACTATCGAGCTATCTGAGCTGTTGACAACAACTCTGTATGGAGACCCATTAATTTTATATTTGAATTCTTTCATAGGGAATATTTATTTCATTTGTGATTATTTAATTTAATTACGAACGAGGATCTTTGCGTAGTGTATGTATTTTAGAACTCCATGGTGAATATCTTCGCTTTACCTCTGTTATAGTAAGTATTGTATCTTCAATATCATGAGCATCTGCATTCATTTCATGGATTGCAGCTGAAATTGCGGCTAATACTTCGCCAGTTAGAGCACTCTCACCTCTCGCAACAGATAATGATCCTGCCTTGGCTACACGTCTTATAGAAAGAGCCTTTGCAGTTTTACCAATTACTTTAAATAATAAGTATAAAATAATTAGCGCTAAAAAAACAACAAGTATTGATGTTAATGACAACATCAAACCCATTGAATCTGTCATAATTAAGTTTTTTACTTTAGGATTTTCTTCTAACGTTTTGTTATTAGTACTCGGCGTTACCCAATCTAAAACTTTTGCAAGATTATTTTTATTCTCATCAAATTTTACTCCATCATCGGCATAACCATATGATATGTCAGCAGAAAGAGTATTTGCAGGAATAATAAGTTCATCTAATAGCGTTTTACCATCATTCTCATATAACGCAATGTATGTCTCTTTGCTTGGGTCCAATTTAAAATTAAGATGAAATGTGCCATTTATTGGCTGTCCATCAGCAAAGAAAAGTGCATGTTGACGTGGCTTTACTAATGTAAGAACGTCACCTTGAGGTATTGGATATTTTTTTGGATTATTTGGGTCATCAGTTAAATATCTTCCTCCTAATTGCTGGCTTTTATATGTATTGTTAAATATCTCAATCCATCCACTACGCCTACCGTAACTATCTACAAATCCTTCCTGATTATCAATAACAACTTCATTGATTACCCAATGAGGATTTTGAATAGTTTTGTTGCAGCTGACAGATAGAATGATTAGAGATAAAAACAATAAATGCTTTATTTTATTCATACTTCGTCCTATTTATAATGGTAAATTATCGTGTTTCTTAGCAGGATTTGTCAATTTCTTAGTTTGCAACTGTTGTAACGCTCTAATAATACGGAATCTTGTATTTCTAGGTTCAATTACGTCATCAATATATCCATAGCGTGCTGCTTCATATGGGTTGGCAAATAAATCTGAATATTCTTTCTTTTTTGCAGCAACAACTTCTGCTTGCTTGGCAGAATCTTTTTCAGATGCAATTTCCTTGCTGTATAATACTTCAACGGCACCATCACCACCCATTACAGCAATCTCAGCACTTGGCCATGCATAGTTAATGTCTCCACGAAGTTGCTTACAACTCATAACGATATGTGCTCCACCATAAGATTTACGAAGTGTTACAGTTACTTTTGGAACTGTTGCCTCACCATAAGCATAAAGCAGTTTAGCTCCGTGAGTAATAACACCCCCATACTCTTGTCCAGTACCAGGAAGGAAGCCAGGAACGTCAACTAAAGTAACAAGTGGGATATTGAAAGCATCACAAAAGCGCACAAAACGAGCAGCTTTACGAGATGCATTGATATCGAGAACCCCAGCCAAGAATTTTGGTTGGTTAGCCACAAGACCCACAGATTGTCCATTAAATCGAGCAAAACCTACAATTATATTTTTTGCATAATCAGCATGTACTTCAAGGAACTCACCGTGATCCACCACTGCTCCTATTACCTCATACATATCATATGGCTTGTTTGCACTATCAGGAATTATGACATTTAATCCATCCTCCAGTCTATCTATTGGATCAGTTCCAGGAAGTGCAATTGGTTCCTCCATATTGTTTTGAGGAATATATGACAATAATTGTTGTATTACTTTTATTGCGTCTTCTTCATTTTGCGCAGAAAAGTGAGCGACACCAGACTTTGCAGTATGAACAGATGCCCCACCCAACTGCTCTTGAGTAACATCCTCACCAGTAACAGTTTTAACAACTTTTGGACCAGTCAAGAACATATATGAAGTACCCTGTGTCATAATATTAAAGTCGGTAAGTGCGGGTGAATACACAGCACCTCCAGCACAAGGCCCAAAGATTCCAGAAATTTGTGGAATTACACCTGAAGCCAGAATATTACGTTGGAAAATTTCAGCATATCCTGCTAATGCAGTTACACCCTCTTGAATACGCGCACCACCAGAGTCATTAATACCAATTAGTGGAGCTCCCATTTTCATGGCTTGGTCCATCACTTTGCATATTTTTTGTGCATGCATTTCAGATAGTGACCCACCAGATACGGTAAAATCTTGGGCAAATACATAAACTAAACGTCCTTGTATAGTACCATAACCTGTAACAACACCATCACCAAGA
>CAZNRT010000054.1:4014-18122 GCA_964575445.1 uncultured Proteiniphilum sp.
GTATCAATCAAACGCACCCCTTTTTCTTCGGCAGTCTTCAATGCTTTCTCTACACTCTTTGTAGCATAAGCAATGTGATGTACTCCTTCACCTCTCTTCTCGATAAATTTGGCAACAGTGCTATCATCACTCGTTGGCTCAAGTAGCTCAATTTTGGTTTGACCAATCATGAAGAATGCAGTTTTCACTTTTTGATCTTCTACGGTCTCAATATTATAGCATTTTAAGCCGAGGATACCTTCATAATAAGGCAATTGTTCTTCTATACTCTTTACTGCTATTCCTATGTGCTCAATGTGTGTTAATTCCATATTTGTTTTGTATTTAATTGATTATGAAATGCAAATATATAACAATTAAGTTGTCATATAAAATTTATCAATATTAAATCGATGACATTCTAAGCACTTCCAATAATTCAGTACTTATTTCACGTTCTCTTTTTATTGCTCGTTTAAATGGAACATAAGATATTTCATTTTCACGAATACCTATCATGACATTTCTTTGATTTTCCATCAAGGCTTGAATTGCAGATACCCCCATTCTACTTGCCAAAATTCTGTCTTGTGCAGTAGGCGATCCACCACGCTGTAAGTGTCCAAGAATAGTTACACGAACATCATATTGAGGGTATTGTTTTTTAACACGTTCGGCAAGGCACATTGCTCCACCAGTAATTTCACTTTCAGCCACAAGAACCATACTACTACTTTTGCTCTTGCGGAAACCTTGTTCAATGAGTTCTGCCAATTGGTCTTTCTCCATACTTATTTCAGGAATAATAGCTGCTTCAGCTCCAGATGCTATAGCACTATTAAGAGCAAGATAACCACAGTTGCGCCCCATTACTTCCACAAAGAAAAGCCTCTCATGAGATGTAGCAGTATCTCGTATTTTATCCATAGCCTCCATGATAGTATTGAGAGCAGTGTCATAGCCGATTGTTACATCCGTAGCATTCAAGTCATTATCAATGGTAGCGGGAAGTCCAACAATTGGTATATTAAACTCATTAGCAAAGATACTTGCACCAGTCATAGTGCCATCTCCACCAATTATAACAAGTGCATCAATACCATGCTGTTGCATATTTTCATATGCAATTGCTCTACCCTCCTTAGTTTTAAATTCATCACATCGTGCAGTTTTCAACAAAGTACCTCCTTGTTGAATAATATTACTTACACTGTTTGTTTTAAATTCTACTATTTCATTATTTATTAATCCCTTGTATCCTTTGTATATACCATATACACGCATACCATTAAATATTGCAGCCCTTGTAACCGCTCGTACAGCAGCATTCATTCCTGGGGCATCACCACCTGAAGTGAGAACACCAATGCATTTTATATTAGAATCCATATTGAAGTTATTTGTAAATCAAGTTGTTTAGCCTAAATACAATTGGTTGCAAAGATAAGTTATTTTTCTGTATAGGCAAATATGACAAATCAAAAAAAGCAGCCTTAAAAAGCTGCTTTTTCTATTTCAATTTTTGGAATTAATTCAGAAATCAGTTTGCCAATCTCTTCCATCTGCCACATAGGTGTAGATGTTGCACCACAAATACCTATAGAAATGTCAGATCTTAATAATGAAGAATCTAATTGTTCGGGTGTATGAATAATATGTGAGTTGGGATTGAATTTTTTACATTCTGCAAATAAAACTTTTCCATTAGAACTTTTCTCTCCTGCAACAAAAATTATCAAATCATGTTTTTTTGCAAATTCTTGTATATTAGGCACTCTATTAGAAACTTGACGACAAATAGTGTCATAGAACTCAAACGCTGCTTCACCCTCCATCTTTGATTTTATAACTTCCGCTAATTCGTAAAACCCATCTAATGGCTTAGTCGTCTGAGAAAATAGAGTTATGCTTTTAGTAAAATCTAATCTATTGATTTCTTCTTTACTTTCAATAATTATTGCCGATTCATCTGTTTGCCCCATAAGACCATTGACCTCTGCATGACCTCTTTTTCCATATATAACTATCTGCGAATCATCTTCAGCACGAGTTACATACTTTTTTTTGACTCTCTTTTGCAACCCTAAAACAACTGGACAAGAAGCATCAATAAGTTCAATATTGTTTTGTTTAGCTATTTCATATGTGCTCGGTGGTTCGCCATGAGCTCTAAGAAAAACCCTTACATTTTTTAGTTGCTTAAATTCCTCGTGGTTAATAGTGATCAATCCCATTTTGGCAAGGCGCTCCACTTCTATATTATTGTGAACTATATCACCTAAACAATATAGCGGACCACCTTTTTTGAGTTCTTCCTCAGCACGTGTGATAGCCCTGGCTACCCCAAAGCAGGTTCCAGATTGTCTATCTATTTCAATTTTACTCATTCTCTTTTTGTGATTTTATTAAACATACCCACTGCCCATTGCAGTTGTTCATCAATTGTAATATAAGAATTATCTAATTCTAATGCATCATCAGCTTTGCGGAGGGGGCTCTCTTTTCGTGTTGTGTCTCTATGATCTCTTTCATTTACATTTTCAAGAGCCTCTTCATAGGTTGTTTCAATTCCTTTAGCTTTCAATTCTAAGAATCGACGTTGTGCCCTAACTTCGGGTGACGCTGTAAGGAATATTTTCAACTCCGCATCAGGAAACACTACAGTTCCAATATCGCGACCATCCATCACAACTCCTTTTTTTAATCCCATTTTTTGTTGTTGCCTAACAAGCTCTTCTCTCACGGCACCTATCGTACTGACACGGCTGGCTTGATTGGCAATTTCCAAAGAACGAATTTCAGTTTCAACATTCTCTCCATTAAGATAAGTATCCTGAGAGCCTTCATTATTGGTTTTAAAATCGATTTGAATTTCAGAAATATGCTTCAACAAAGCATCTTCATCGATTTGATTATAACTTATCCAACCATTTCTAATTGAATAAAGGGCTACGGCACGATACATAGCACCACTATCAATATAAATATATCCAATTTTTTGAGCCAATCCTTTTGCGATTGTGCTTTTGCCACATGATGAGAATCCATCAACTGCAATATTTATTTTATTTGTATCCATAAAATCAATCAGTAACAGAATAAACAAGAACTAAGAAATAATGTTTTAAAGAGTCTATAATTTAACCTCAATGGTTATGATTATTAATAATATTTATCATCACTGTCAGTGCTTCATGAGCTGAGAGCAAATAGTCTTGAATTGCATTGTAATGAGATAATTTTTCGGACATAAAATCACTTTCAAGAATATATCCTTTTTCAAATTCAGCTTGCTTAGCATATAAGTTTTCTCTCACTAAATCCAGATTAAGCATCTTAATATCATATTGCTTCATTTTTAAAAATAAATCTTGTTTCTCTTTAAGGTCATTAGCACGTTTATCGTTTTGCAATTCAAAAAGATTTTGTTGTTCTATCTGATGTTGCACCCTTTGTTGAGATACTGCTTTTGAGTTACTCAAAGCTTGTGTGATGGGAATATGTAGTGATAGAAGTATATAACTATTACCAAACCATTTATCTTTATTGGTAATATGCAAATCGTGGTTGTAATAGTTAGCCCCATAATATGCGGACAACGAAAGTGTGGGTAGATATTTTAATTGAGTATGCTTAATTTTCATGATCTGAAGACCAACAACTTCTTCTTGTCTAACCACGTTTTGAGATGTGCCTGATAAATATAAGTTTTGAATAGACAATCTATTATATAGAGACTCAATATTATCAGAGAGAGAAAGATTGTTTATATTCTCATCATTTACTTCAATACCCATTGCTGATAACAAATTAATACGAGAATTATAATAAATAGATTGAGCTTGCGAAAAATTAGAAATCGATTTATTGTAATTTAAATACACATTGTTTTGATCTGCTAATGATACGTTGCCTTTGTTATAAAGATCATTTACATTATGCAACAACTTGCTATAATAAACAGTATCCGCAATCATGTATTGCAATTGTTCTTTTGCTATCAAACAGTCAATATATGTTTGAGAGGTTATTGCACTAATATTGCTTTCTTCAATTTTTGATTCTATTTTTGATATTCTTAGTTGCTGCTTCTGCTCGTCTCTTTTACCAAAAGTTTCAGGATTAAATAAATCCACAAATAGATTGACTCCCGCAGTTGAATTCCAAGGTGTATTAAAACGCATATACATCAATTCATCTTGTGAAGCAGAAGGATTTATCATTGAGGCAGGAATTGGAGTAGTAGGAATTACAATGTTTCGTCGCAAATCTGAAGTGAGATATACATTGGGCAGATAATCAATATTTATCTGATTGAGTTTTTCCTTATCTTGCAATTCACGTAAATGTCTGATTTTAATACGAGAAGAGTTGTGCATAGAATACTCGATAGCTTTTTCAAAAGAAATAGAGTCAAGAGCAGCATGGTCTAAACTCTGAGCATTGATATTAATTGAAATAAGTAAAGAAAAAGTCAAATATAATATTCTGAAAATGATATCCTTCATATTGTGGCATTTTTAAATTATCTAAAAACTGAAGATGGTTCTAACTTTTTGAGTTTTATAACTGAAAAGAAAGAACTGGCTACAGCTATTATCAAAGTAACAAAGAACAAGAAAAACAAAAATAGTGGCGATAACATTATTATCAAGCCTGCTTTAGCCATTCCAAACTTGGTGATTATTAGCAATACTATAGAGATAGAATATCCTACTATGGCATACAAAAAAGACTGGGCTACCACCAAGCGAGTAATATAACTATTAGTTGCACCAATGGCTTTAAGGGTACCATAATCTTTTATTCTATCATATGTGGCTGAATACATGGTGAGACCTATTATAAAAAAACCACTTATAATGGCAAAAACCACAAGTGTTCCGAAACTCATACCCATATTATTAGCAGTCATTACTGTGACAATTGTTTTTAACTTGATATCATCTGCTCTCCAAGCCTTCAGATCTGGAGCAATCCTATTTATAGAATTGACTACATCATCTATGCTATTAGGATTGGTGACGGTAACTAAAACAGCATTAACCATATCTTTTGAAAAACCAGAATAATATCTTGCAGTCTCGTCAGTTGTATACAACATAGGGGTTGAAAAACCCTTTGCATTTTTAGTTATAACACCCACAGTTGCAGATTTTCCAGAAATCTCCATTTTTGAGCCTATTCTTAAATCATATCCAAAGGCTCTTTTATCATAAAACTCTGTGGACACTACGCCCTGCATTAGTAAACTTTCGAGCGATCCTTCACTAATTAATTTATTTGATGGTCCTGCAGCCAATTCAGGAAATTCGCTTCCTACAATCATTGCTGGTGAACTATCACCATTATCAAATCTGATGGATACAGTGGACATTACCAAACCATGAGTATCTTCCACACCATCAATACTTCTCAATTGATTGACCCAGCGACGATCAAAAGGCGATAATACATTTGCATTATTAGTCAATTTATTTACTACAAATACTTGAGCATATTCAGGTTTTGAATTATTAATGACACCTCCTACTAATGTGGCAAGATAAAAAAACATACCAAGTTCCAATCCTATCAAGTAGATACTGATAATAATGCCTAATAAAATGCCAGTACTTTTTGCCTTTTCAAAGCGTATAAACTTAAAAGCAGTTGATAGCATAACGAAGAAATTTTAGTTTAATTGGACTACACATTCCACTTTTGTATCTATTAGCAAACCGTTGCTGTCATCTAATGACACCTCAATTTCTCTTACACGCCTATCCTGAAAATCTTGACCACTATCAGAGAACAAAGATTTTTGTTTTAGATCGGGCGAGATAGTTACAATTTTGCCCTGTGCAATAGATGTGCTATTGCCTGAAACAAATATCTGACAGATTTGACCAATTTTAATTTTGGAAGAAAACATCTCATCAATCTCTGCTTTCACTATTAAAGGAGCATCAGGAGCAAGTATTAAATAAGTATCATATATATTGACAGCTTCGCCTCTCTTTGGCAAAATATCTAATACGGTTCCATCCATTGGCGAACGAAATGATGTTTTATTGAAATCTTCTTGACTTATCCTTAATTGAGTTCTAATTTCTTTCAGCAGCGATTCCTGAATAGATACATCGTTATTCAATATATCTAATTGTGACTTTCCAATATTATATTCATTATCCAATAGGCGCACATTCTCTTGAGTAACTGAACCCGCTGAGTAAAGTTGCCGATTGTCGCTCAATCTACGTTCAATATCTTTAAATCTTACTTTCTCCTGTGTTAGCTTGAGATTTATAGCTTCTAAGTTCTTTTGTTGGGTATTATGTTTATTTACTGTATTCATCAAAGAAAGAGCTGCATCATTGCTTTCTAACTCTAACAAGACATCGTTTTCTTGTATCTGGTCACCAACTTCAACATTAATACTAGCAACAATTCCCGAAATTGGAGCAGCCAAACTACTGACCCCTCCTTTGGGCACTACCTTACCTACTCCCACCGCTATATTCACTTGAGTTGGGCTGTTACTGACATTGTTCTCTTTTTTTGTACAAGAAAATAATGTCAACAATATTGGAATTATTAATATACTTGCTCTCATATTATTAGTTTTAATGTTCACTTGTTTCGTCATCAAAGGGAACTTCGCTTATTTGTCCATCCGAAACAAATATTGTTCTATCAGCATATTTCTTAAGACGAGTATCATGAGTTACGATAATCACAGCTCTATCTTCTCTTGAAAGAGATTTCAACAAATCCATTACCATTACCGCACTTTTTTGATCAAGTGAAGCAGTTGGTTCATCACATAATATAAGTTGTGGATTAGTGATTAGAGCTCGTGCTATTGCAATGCGTTGTTGCTGTCCACCACTAAGATTTCTGGGCAGATTTCTCATCCTGTCTTTCATATCAAATTTTTCAATGATTGGTAAAGACTCTTTTTTTGCAATAACTCTTGATTTACCCTGCAAAATAATAGGATGCATTACATTTTCTAACGCATTGAGCGGAGCAAGTAAATTGAACCCTTGAAAAACGAAACCTATTTCATTCAATCTGATTTTTGATAGTTCATTCTCCGAAAGTTTATTTACGCATCTGTTTCCCAACCACACCTCTCCGCCTGTTGGATATATGACACACCCAAGCAATGAAAGCAAAGTGGTTTTGCCCGAACCAGAAGGACCAACAATAAGAGTAAGCTCACCTTTTCTGAACTCAGCAGAAGATGGGGCTAATGCAACAATGGTGCTATCACCAGTTTTGTACTCTTTGCCCGCACTAACTATTTTTGCAACAACATTCATAAGAGTTGTTTTTTTACAAACTTAAACAAAAAAATTGGCGTTCTTAATACTCAAGCATACAAAAAGTGCTATTGTGATGTTATATAAGTAATTAAGGCACCATTTAGTGAATTAAAAAAATAATTTTTACCACTTTTACACGACCGTGTTGATTAAAAATATTTTTTTTTGCCACTTTCACATCGATGTGTGAATCGAAAAAAAAATTTTTGGCGTGTTTCACATCACCGGGTGGATGAAAATAATTTTTTTTACCGCTTTCACATGAGTGGGTGGATAGAAAAAAAAGATTTTTGTCACTTTCACACTACGGGGTGAATCCAAAAAAAATTTTTAGGCTATTCACCGTGCTGTGTGATAATGGAATATTTTTCTTCAAAATGCCTCTCAAACAAATTCAAAGTACAAACTATCATAAATTTCTTTGTCCACAACATCCTCCGAAGACTTCAAGAAATCTATCTTACCCAATATTTCAGTTGCAATAGAAGAAGAAGTACGACCAATAAACTTAAGAGCATTTTGAGTAGCCATACGCATAAAGTAATCTTCGGAATGCAATTCCAAAATAGCTTTATCAGTAATGTTAGACAAATTCAATCTTGATATACACTCGGACTTAGAAATAACGAGACGCGACACCAACCAAAATCCTGAAATTCGCAACTCAATATCATCAGAAGAGACCCAATTGGATACTAAAATATCGGCATATGGCAAATTTTGCAGTAAGTTCATGCATAGTTGTTCTCTAATCTCATGAGTAGGGATTTCTCGACTCCACTTTTCTGCCTCTTCAATAGAAAATTCGGTTGGTGGATACAACATTGAAGCCATTATTTTGAGTTCACGTGGTTGCTGTTGCCATAAAAGGGTAGCCAATTCTGGATTTGATTCATGTCTGCTTGCAAGAGTTCGCAACCTCATTATGTCAATCCCAAAATTTATTTTATAATTAAGCCCTTTATCTCTCATATTTTTTGACACATCACCATTCATCGAGCGTCTTAAATCAACTCGTATTGACTTCAATATTTCTTCCATTTCTGTTTATAAATTAAGCGTTTAGAGTGCAAATATAGCTCTATATTCAAAGTTAGTCCAATATTTTTTGTATTTTTGCAAACATATAAATACAAACATAATAAAATTAAAAAATATGAGACTTTTACTTATCAGTAACTCCACTAATCCTGGAGAACCATACTTAGATTATCCAAAATTCGAGATTAAAAAATTCTTAGGTAATAGTCCTGTCAATGCACTTTTTATACCATATGCAGGTATCACATTTAGCTATGACGAATATGAGGAAAAGGTAAATAATCGCTTTGCTGAAATTGGACATAAGGTAACCGGTATTCATCATTTTGAAGATCCTATCGAAGCTATAAATAATGCAGAAGCAATAATTGTAGGTGGTGGAAATACATGGCATTTGGTCAAAACCCTTCAGGAGAAAGGATTGTTAGAAGTTATCAGAAAAAAAGTTGAACAAGGAACACCATATATAGGTTGGAGTGCAGGATCAAATATTGCATGCCCCACTCTCAAAACTACTAATGATATGCCAATAGTAGAGCCAATATCTTTTTCGACACTCGGGTTGATACCATTCCAAATTAATCCACATTATCTTGATGATCATCCATCCAATCATGGTGGTGAGACACGTGAAATGCGTATAGCAGAGTTTCTTGAAGTAAATAGAAACACATTTGTTGTTGGATTGAGAGAGGGAACGATGTTGTTTTTAGAGAATAACAAACTATCCCTTATTGGAAATCGCACTGCTCGTATTTTTAAATATAATGAAGAAGCGCTTGAGCTTTCTGATAAAGAAGATTTCACTTTTTTGCTATCACAATAAACTCAATTATATGAATCAAACTGTAGATTCTGGCAGAAATGTAAATAAAAAGTTTACTATAGCCAATTTTATAAATGACAGTCGTGCTGTAGGAATCCTTCTATTATCCTGTACTGTAATTTCTATTGCCATTACCAATTTACCAGTTATTGGAATTGGTTATGAAGGATTTTGGGAAATGAATATCCCTTTTTTAGAAAAAATAAACCTACCACATAGCCCCGTACATATTATCAATGACTTGTTGATGGTGCTATTCTTCTTTAGCGTAGGTATGGAGATAAAGGGCGAAGTAGTAGCTGGCGAACTATCATCACCCAGTAGAATGACTTTGCCATTAGTTGCAGCTCTTTTTGGTGTAGTAGTACCTGCTCTAATTTTTACTTTTATGAATAAGGGAACTCCATACATTCATGGATGGGCAATCCCTACTGCAACTGATATTGCATTTTCTTTAGGAGTACTAAGCCTTTTGGGCAAGGCAGTGCCCCACTCTATGAAAATATTTCTTACTGCACTTGCGATAATTGATGACTTATGTGCTATTCTCATTATAGCACTTTTTTATGGTAGTTCTCCACACTTCATTTGGTTATTAGGTGTAGCATTAATTGTAGTGTTGATATTATTATCGATAAAATATCTACCCAAAAGTGTTACCAAAATAGTATTTATCATTGGAGGTATAACAATGTGGTACTTCATGTTCCGTTCGGGTATACACGCTACATTTGCTGGAGTAATTTTAGCAATACTAATGCCAACTAAGAAACTGCACAAATACGAGACTAAATTACATATTCCTGTTAGTTTCTTCATTATTCCACTTTTTGCATTGGCAAACACAAGTATATTTATCAATGCTGCTGCAATATCAAATCTGCTGACAGAATTATCGTTAGGAATTATATTTGGCTTATTTATTGGAAAACCAGTTGGTATAGCACTATCAGTGTTCTTAATGATTAAGGCTAGAATTATAAAACTCCCTAACAGACCAAACTGGAATATCTTTATTGGAGTAGGTATTCTTGCAGGAATTGGATTCACAATGTCAATATTTGTATCAATGCTTGCTTATGAAGATAAAGCTCTTCAGGATACTGCAAAATTAGCGGTATTAATTGCTTCTACTTTATCTATGGTGGTTGGATACTTGTGGCTGAAAATGGCTACAAAAGGTTCAAAAATCGCCAAATAATAATACTATCCAATAGCAAATATAAAAAAAACCTCATACTTGCAGCAAGTATGAGGTTTTTTTTATATTTGGAATTTTATGGTTATCATAATAATAACCTATAATAGTATGTCATACGTTGAATCTAAAATGCATTACATCGCCATCCTGTACTACATATTCTTTTCCCTCAACACTCATTTTACCAGCTTCCTTGACTGCTGCCTCAGATCCATATTCAATAAAATCATTATATTTTATAACCTCAGCACGGATAAAACCCTTTTCAAAATCGGTATGTATAACGCCCGCACATTGTGGAGCCTTCCACCCTTGCTCAAATGTCCATGCTCTTACTTCTTGAACACCAGCTGTAAAATATGTTTGAAGATTTAATAATCTGTAAGCTGATTTGATAAGACGGCTAACACCTGACTCTTCAAGACCAATTTCGGATAAAAACATCTGACGCTCTTCGTAACTTTCAAACTCAGCAACTTCAGATTCAATTTTTGCAGCAACAATAAGTATTTCTGCATTTTCATTTTTTACTGAATCTCGCAAAGCATCAACAAATTTATTTCCATTTACTGCACTTGCTTCATCTACATTACAAACATACATCACAGGTTTGTCGGTGAGTAAAAAAAGCTCCTTCGCAGCCTTTATTTCATCCTTACTTCCAAATTCAACTGTGCGCGCTGATTGACCTTGCAACAAAGCTTCGCGAATCTTGGTATAAACCTCAAAAGCTAATTTAGCATTGGCGTCGCCACCAGTTTTTGCTTGCTTTTCAATTCTTTTTATTCTCGACTCTATAGTTTCTAAATCCTTAAGTTGGAGCTCCGTATCAATAATTTCTTTATCTCTTACTGGATCTACACTTCCATCAACATGAGTAACGTTTTCATCTTCAAAACAACGTAAAACATGAAGTATTGCATCAGTTTCACGAATATTGGCTAAAAATTTATTACCTAAACCTTCACCTTTGCTTGCTCCCTTTACCAGACCTGCAATATCTACTATCTCAACTGTGGTAGGTAAAATACGCTGTGGTTTTACAAATTCAGCCAATTTATTCAATCGTTCATCGGGAACAGTTATTACACCCAAGTTTGGTTCAATTGTACAAAAAGGAAAGTTTGCCGCTTGAGCTTTTGCATTTGATAAGCAATTGAATAGTGTGGACTTTCCTACATTAGGAAGACCAACAATACCACATTTTAGAGCCATTATTGAAAGTTTTAAAGATGATTTATATTATAAAATTGTGCCCGATAACCTATAGGCTAATTTTGGGATGCAAAGGTAACAAAAAAAGGTACATCATTATGACATACCTTTATATAATCGTTTAATTTTGCATTAATTACCTCTTTTTCGATTTGAAATTTGTGGGTTTAGAATGAGGATGAGAAGTAAACTTTGAGTTGTTCTTAGACTTATTTCGCAACTCCTTTGCTTTAGGATTGAAATTGGCTGATTTTGAAGATGACTTTGAAGAGCCCGACTTTGGTTTACCTTTAGCAAAAGCTTCGCTAAAAGTAGATTTTTTATCTTTAGTTGATTCACTTTGTTTATCAACCTTACTTTTAGCTGTTGACTTTGTAGTCATCTTTATCTTATCATTTGAGGAATGAGAAATAGTATCATTAAGTATATCCATTTCTTTGGAATTTAGATAACGCCAATCACCAAGAGGAATACCACTAAGAGATATATTCATTATACGTATTCTTTCTAACTTAGTAACTTCATAATTTAGGTATTCACACATACGACGAATTTGTCGATTAAGCCCCTGTACTAATATTATTGAAAAAACAAATTCAGATATCTTTTCTACTTTGCATTTTTTTGTCACTCTGCCTAATATTGGGATTCCTGAAGACATCTTTTCAATAAAGTCATCCGTGATAGGTCTGTTCACAGTAACTATATATTCTTTTTCGTGAGCATTGCCAGCACGTAGAATTTTGTTTACTATATCACCATTATTAGTAAGAAAAATCAAACCTTGAGAATCTTTATCAAGTCGTCCGATAGGAAAAATTCGTTCGTGATATCCAATATAATTTGCTATATTATCGCTCTCCATCCTATCAGTAGTGCTCACAATACCACGTGGTTTATTGAGAGCAATCACAACAAAATCTTCTTGCTTTTTGGGCTCTATCAACAATCCATTGAGAAGCACCTTGTCTTTTTTAGTAACTGAAGTTCCTATTTCTGCACGTTTGCCATTAACGAAAACGTATCCGTTCTCGATATATTTATCGGCTTCACGACGCGAACATATTCCACTATCGCTAATAAATTTATTGAGTCTTATTTTTATATCCATATAATATTTTTATAAACCATATTTTGCTGATATCTCCAACATTTTTTCAATAGGATTTACCGCTTGTATTCTAATATTCTCATCAACAAAAATTTCGGGTTTTTCGTTTTTAAGACATAAATATAGCTTCTCAAGAGTATTCATCTTCATATAAAAACAATCGTTGCAAGCACATGTAGAATCTTCAGGTGGTGCAGGAATAAACACCTTATCAGGGTTTTCATTTTTCATCTGATGAAGAATTCCAGATTCTGTTGCAACTATAAACTTCTTGTTATTTGATTTTGCAGCGTATTTAATAATAGAAGAAGTAGAACCTACATGATCTGCAACCTCCAAAATATATTTTCTGCACTCAGGATGAGCCAAAATCTCGGCATCAGGATTTTCTGACTTAAGTTGAAGAATCTTTTCGAGAGAAAACTGTTCATGAACGTGGCATGCTCCATCCCATAGCAACATATTTCTACCTGTTTGCTTATTAATGTAATCACCTAAGTTCTTGTCAGGTCCGAAAATAATTTTAGTATCATCGGGAAGTGATTCTACAATTTGCTTAGCATTAGTTGACGTAACTACAATATCGGTAAGTGCTTTTACTGCTGCTGTTGTATTGACATACGAAATCACTATATGGTCGGGATGCTCCTTAGTAAATTTGCCAAAATCTTCAGCAGTACAGCTTTCTGCTAATGAACAACTGGCACCCATGTCTGGAATAAAAACTCTTTTATCAGGAGACAATATTTTTGCCGTTTCACCCATAAAGTGAACTCCACACAAAACAATTATATCAGCCGTAGTAGTCGTAGCCCATTGTGCCAAAGCTAAGCTATCTCCTACAAAATCTGCAATATCTTGTATATCCGAATCTTGATAGTAATGAGCTAAAATGATTGCATTCTTTTCTTTTCGCAAATAATTTATTTTTTCAATCAAATCTTTTTTTTCCATTGAACAGCAATTAATAATTATAGAAATAAATAAAATTAGAAATGAATATGATAATGATAATAGTCTGTTGATATTGTTTATAACAGTACCCCGCTAATCTCAGAATAATGTTTATTAAAAAAATTGAGGTAGTTATGAAATAAATATCAACATCAAACACATCACTAAAACACTAATAATCATCGCACTTACGTATATTATTCAACAACTATTGATAACTGTGTTGTTAATAAAGATGATAAAAAATATTAGTAGTTTTCTGTTGAAAGTATGTCTATATATTTTCTATAATTAAGTGTAACTTATAGTACTCACAAAATAAAAAGATAAGATGATAATAAATTTATATTTTGCAAATTAATTTATCATATTTACATCAACTAAATACAAACATACTTTGAACAACTTATCATAAGTCGTTGCAAAAGTATAACATAAATATGGTTTAGCAATGTATAGTATATTAATTAT
>CAZNRT010000055.1:0-17934 GCA_964575445.1 uncultured Proteiniphilum sp.
TATATAATAGTATCTCTATAACAAAGATAAATAAAAGTTGCTTACTCTGGTATGCTATTAATTAAATTAATATGCCATATTGCCCTATATCTATTGAGTGATTGCCAATAAAAAAGTTTACTTTTGCCAAAAATATTATGTAAATGATTTTAGAGAAAGATATATTTCAACGTACTGAGCTATTGATGGGGAGCAAATACTTGGCTCTTGCAAAAAATAAAAAAGTGATAATATTTGGTGTTGGGGGTGTGGGCAGTTGGTGTGCCGAGATGTTGATTAGAAGCGGTATAGGTCATCTCACACTTGTTGATTCTGATAACGTTGCAGTCTCAAATATCAATAGGCAATTAATGGCTACAACCAAAACAGTGGGCAAGCCCAAAGTGGTAGTATTAAGAGAGCGTTTGTTAGAAATTAATCCATATGCCACTATTGAGTCGATTCAGGAAGTTTATAATATTGACACAGCAGATACTTTTAAACTAAATGAATATGACTATATAATTGATGCAATTGATAGTCTTTCAAACAAAGTTCATCTCATACGTTATGCTACTCAAATGCAGGGCACCTTTTTCTCTTCTATGGGTGCAGCACTCAAAACTGACCCAACAAGAATAAGAGTTGAGGAGTTTTGGAAAGTAAAAGGTTGCCCTCTTGGTGCAGCTTTGAGAACACGAGTGAAGAAGTTTGGTGGCATACAAAAACCCTTTCTGTGTGTATATAGTGATGAGGTTCGTGAAAATAAAGGTGAGGAATCTGTTGATGTTGGTTCATCAACAACTACGCCATCAACATGGGATGCAAAGAAGGCGCGAATAAATGGTACGATGTCATTTATGCCATCTATGGTCGGGATGACACTTGCATCATTGGTTGTGAATGATATAGATAGAGTTTAATAAGTAACAAAAAGGCTTGATTGTGAAAAAGATACTTCGATTTGTTAGAAAAATAATTGTGTTTTTCTTTGTTTCAACTATTCTCTCAGTTGTTTTGTTGAAATTTATCCCTGTATATTTTACTCCCCTTATGGGTATAAGGGTGGTTCAACAAATAAGTAAAAATGAAAAACCTAAGATGTATCACAAATGGGTGTCATATGGCAAGATTTCAAATGATATGAAGAGGGCAGTTATTGCCTCTGAAGATCAGAGGTTTTACATTCACAAAGGAATTGATAGGGTAGCTATTGAAAAAGCATTAGAAGACAATAAAACTCGAAAAAGAGCACGTGGAGGTAGCACTATCAGTCAGCAAGCTGCCAAGAATGTATTTCTATGGCCTAAATCATCATGGATTAGAAAAGGATTGGAAGTATATTTTACTGTACTTATTGAGCTAATCTGGTCTAAAGAGCGCATTCTCGAAGTTTACCTTAATTGTATTGAAACTGGACCAGGCATCTATGGAGTGGAGTCTGTTGCAAAAAAACACTTCAATACCACAGCCTCAAAACTGTCAGCTTCTCAGTCGGCACTTATTGCAGCTACACTTCCTAATCCATTAAAGTTTAGCTCCAAGTCTCCTTCAGCTTATATAAAAAGGCGACAATCTCAAATCATCAGACAAATGAGAACGGTGCAACTACAAGATAAATAAAGGCAGTATATTAATGTGTCTTCGTCTTATGTGTAGCACAAAAATATTTTGAGAAAAGTAATAAAAAGAGTACTTTTGGGAGTCAGCAGCAAATGTGAGAGAAAAGAGGTTCAAATAAATTAGGAGGATGACGCAAATAACAAAGAATACAATATTTTCTGAATTACTAATAACGCATAGCTTTCTTATTCCAGTTGTAAATAGATTTGGTATTAGATTAGGGGTAGGTGATAAATCTGTAGCAACTGTATGCAAAGAGAACAATATAAATGTGTATTTCTTTATTACAATATTGCGCATCTATCTCGATGAGGAATTGTGTCATGAAGAGGATTTGTGCTTGTTTGATGTGTCTGATATAGTTGAATATATAAAAACGGCAACCGATCACTTTAGTCAGACTCTGATACCAAATATCGAAAAACACTTTATGCCACTCATTGCAATGAGTGATAGTGATAATGAAGAGCTGAGAGTCATTAACAAGATATTTGGGCAATTCAAATCAGAGTTTAGTAGATATACTCGACAGGGCTTAGAACAAAAAGACGAGTTCTCATGCGATCTATTACTGAAAATAAAAAGTATTTTGGTAAAACATATTTCGGGCAATTATAATCAAAATCTTGCCTATGCAGTAATATTCTCAATTGATTCACTTGAAAAGGAGTTGACAAAGCAGAACTTGATATTTGATTTATTGTTGAGCCCCAAGCTTAAAGAACTGGATCCAGATAATCTTGAAAACTTGAGCCACATGCTTTCTGAAGAACACAAACACAATGGCATTGATAACTTTCTAACTAATAGAGAAATTGAGATTCTCAAGTTGATTGTTCAAGGATATATGAATAAAGAAATAGCCGAAAAACTTAATATTAGTCTGAACACAGTATTGTCGCATCGAAAAAATATTATTTCTAAAACAGGGATTAAAACAATCTCGGGACTTACGTTTTATGCAATCTTTAATGGCTATGTTTCATCTGGTAGCTTCAGGGTGTAAAGCCAATAATTTGAGGAAATGAAAAATAAAACTATTGCTTTTGTAACTATCTTCATAGGTATATTTCTTTTTGGAATATCCATGGTGATTATTGGCTCTGTTCTTCCTATATTAAAAGTTCGATTTGGGATGTCGGATATTGAAGCGGGGAGTTTGTTTTCAATCTTACCAATTGGGTTGCTTGTAGGCTCTATATCCTTTGGTCCTATAGTTGATAAGTTCGGATATAGATGGATATTATCTTTAGCTTCTATCTTTTTGGGCTTAGGGTTTGTGGGAATAGCTCATTCTTCTTCTATTGGAATGCTTAGTGCCTGCATCTTTTTTTTTGGTATAGGTGGCGGTGCTATAAATGGTGGAACGAGTGCTTTGGTTTCAGACTTGAGCGAGGGCAAACGAAAGATAATTAATCTCAATTGGCTTGGCATGTTTTATGGAATAGGTGCTTTTAGTATGCCCTTGGCACTCAGTCTTGTTAGTGATAAGCACTTGCCTGAGGTTCTCAACATTGCAGCCATTCTTAGTTTGATTTCTGCAATAGCATTCTTTGTCATCAAATATCCCTTGACAGTTCAAAAAGAAAAGATTACTCTCAAGCTAATTCCCACATTCATTAAAAGCAAGCTATTTATGACCATTGCTTTTTATCTCTTTTTTCAATCAGCCTTTGAAGCAATTGTCAATAATTGGTCGGTTTCATATTTCATTGATGCACACCAAATCGAACAGAGTAAGGCATTAGTAGCTTTGTCATACTCGGTGCTTGGACTTATTTTGATGAGGTTGCTTATTGGTAGTTTGCTCAAGAATGTCAACCATAATAGATTGATTCAGCTTTCTATTATCCTATTTGCATTGGGGATAACGGGCTTATTTATAAATGGATATATTATCAACTTGGTAGCTATGTTGCTTCTTGGCGCAGGGCTTGCTCCAGGTTTTCCAGTTATGTTGGGTCTTGTGGGAGAAATGTTTAAAGAAGCTTCTGGAACCGCCTTTAGTTTTGTCATGCTGATTGCTTTGAGTGGAAATACAATTATTAATTATATAACTGGTGTGATGTCAAACCAGTATGGAGCAGGAGTTTACCCCTATGTGATTATTTTCATTGTTTTGTCAATGTCTTTGATTTATATTTTGATTGACAAAATAGAGTCAATAAACAAAACATCATAAGTATATTTTCCCTTATATATCAATAATTTACTAATCAATAAAAAAAACATATATAGATATGAGAAAGATTTTTTTAGTTGTATTGTTGTTATCATTTATAATGACTGAGCTTCATGCTCAAACATTGCAATTTAAACAAAACGAGAGTTTTAAGATTGTGCAGTTTACAGACATACACTATAAGCCAAATGTTGCTGCCTCTGACACAGCAATAATACTTATAAAAGAAGTGCTTGATAATGAGAAACCCGACTTGGTGGTTTTCACGGGTGATCTGGCTTGGGCGAAACCAGCCAAAGATTGCTTCGATGCTGTTCTTGCTCCAGTTATAGAGCGAGGGATTCCTTGGGCATATGTGAATGGAAATCATGATGATGAGCATGGATGGACAAGAACCCAAATAATGGATTATCTTGTTACTAAGCCCAATTGTTTGGCACTTCATGGCGACAAAAACTTGAAAGGAGAGGGCAATTACGTGTTAGAACTTCGTTCATCTCAAGATAAGAACAAAGTAGAGACCCTTTTCTATTTTATGGATTCTGGAGCATATAATAATAAGCATAAAGGTGTTGGTTGGTCATACGATTGGTTCTCTCATGCTCAAGTTGATTGGTATCGCAAGCAAAGTGCTGCCTATACTGCTCAAAACAACAATACTCCTTACAGAGCTCTTGCCTTTTTCCATATTCCTCTTGCCGAGTATCCAATAATGAGTGCAAACAAAGCAAACCTCATTGGTAGCCATAAAGAAAACGAATGCAACGGGAAGATTAATACTGGTATGTTTGCTGCAATGTTGGAATCAGGTGATGTGGTTGGCACTTTCGTTGGTCATGATCATGATAATGATTACATAGGCAATTATATGGGTATTGCTCTTGCATATGGCAGATATAGTGGTGGCAATACTGTATATAATAATCTTGGCAATAATGGATGTAGAGTAATTACTCTCAACGAGGGTGAGAGAGGTTTCTCTTCATACATCCGCTTGCGAGATGGTGAGAAGTTGTATCCAGTTACTTTTCCTGATAGCTTTGTGAAAGAGGAAAAGAAGTAGATTCGTTTTTAATATATTAGCACAAAAAGCAGTGATAGCTACACACGAGTTATCACTGCTTTTTGCTTTATTGTTGACCACATATTTCAGTTAATCAATTCAAAATCCGACGATTCTTTAAATCCTATAGCACCGTAATACGAATCAATATTCCCTTTTATGACTACTTCTTTATCTAAATTATTAGGATTGTCACTCAGATTAAGTGCATCTCTCACTTTGCCTAATTTTAGAGCCACGGGGAATGTTTTGTTACCATCTGTCTCGCCTTTTGATGTAGCCAATGCAAAGCTTGTAGTCTTCACTTCGTCAATATCGTATAAATCTCTTGAGAATGTTTTTGTTGTGTTTCCTACATAATACCCAACAATATATCCTTTTACCCAAACAGCTTTCTCGCCCGATTTATTTCTTGCATCATCAATAGAATATGGGCTCTCCTTGGTTCCATTGCCTGACGTCTCTTCTATTTCTGAATCTTTTCCCAAAGTTGCATTTTCCGAAGGACCTTCAGTCCAATTGTTTATTGATGAACTTGGGTTTATCACTACGCTAACATTGTTACTATTGGGGTCTAATGTCATGGTATAGCTGTATTTGTATCCCGAATCAAAGGATTTTATCTTCGATGATGAGTTGAGCTCATAAACATAGGCAAATTTCCCATGTGTAATTTCTAATGTAACGCCAGCTAAGTTATCTGTCGGGATTAATATAGCTTCTGCAATATCACCCTTGCTGTTTACCTTCATCTTGATGTTTCCTTTTGTAGATGATGATATTGACTTATCAATTAATGAGAACTTCCCTTTTGTGTTTATCCCTTTAATTGAGGCAGTAACGTCTTTAAGTGGTGCACCGTCTTTGGTTTTGATATCAACCATGATTTTGGATAATTGATGCGAGAATTGTAGATCCACATTGTTTGAGTTTCTATTAAGCCCAATCGCATTGTCTGAGTACATGAGGTCTATTTCCTCTTGACTATCCTGATTGCTCACATCAATAGTGTAATGTAAGGTGTTAGAAATGGTGCTGTGAGGATAATAAGCAATAAAATCTACTCTTTCGCCATCAGCAGGGAACTTGATGTCACTTGCAGTTGAAGCGGGTTTAAACTTATTATCGCCGTTTGTCGTATATTTTGCATTTTTCTCCAAAGCTGATTTATCAGACAGCTCCTGATTGGCATTCTTCATGTAGATCCCAATGAAGTCTCCTGACGACCAACTACTGTTTGATGCACGAGTTGTAGGATTGATAATATTAGCATTTACTTTAATGCTCCTATCAAGGGAGTACTGATCAATTATCTCTCCTTCACATGAGGTAATCAATATTGCACATAGCAATATGAAATAGGTGTAAATTCTTTTCATTTTGTTGTAATGATATTAAATTAATGATTTTAGATTCAAATAGATATTATGTTTTTATTGATATGTTGCAAATATATGTAAACTATTATTGCAAGCCAACTATTATGTAAAAAATTATACATTGTGGTATCGCAAATAAATTTTTGTCAGATGGAGGTATTGATATTGATATTGGTTTTGGGTAATTCAAAACTTTTTGACGGCTCATGCAGCATTGAATGGATAATAATATTTTACTTTGTATCTTGTGAGTTTATTATTCTTACAAAGTTTAGAAATTGAAATATATACATTATGAAAAAAGTACTTATCACCTATTCAATTCAAAAAGAAGCCATACAAGAACTGTATGATAAATATGAGGTTTATCTTCCTGACAGAGAGGGACTAAATCGCGAACAAGTGTTGGAAATGATTGCAGATTATGACGTGTTGGTTCCAAATTTTGGTTTTTATACCGATAAAGAGATGATGGATAAAGGTGTGAAATTGGAGCTAATTTCAAACTATGGAGTGGGTTATAATAATATAGATGTGGATTATGCTACCAAGAAGGGAATAGCTGTTGCTAATACCCCAAAATCTACTTGTGAACCTACTGCCGAATTGGCTTTTGCTCTGCTACTTGCGGCAGGCAGGCGAATTGGGTACTATGATCGCAAGCTGCGTCAGCCTCGAGCTATTGACTGGAGCATATATGGCGACCCTGGTATATCAATATTTGGCAAAACGCTTGGCATCATAGGTATGGGTAGGATAGGGCAGGCTATCGCCAGAAGAGCAGTTGCATCAGGCATGGATATCATTTATCACAACAGAAATAGATTGCCCGAAGAGATAGAGATAAGGTATAATGCAAAGTATGTTTCGTTTGAAACTTTGTTGCAAACGGCAGACTATGTTTCTCTTAACGCTCCATCAACTCCCGAAACAATCAGAATGATAGGTGAAAAAGAGCTATCAATGATGAAGCCAATGTCGGTATTTATTAATACAGCACGTGGCAATATGGTGGATGAAGCCGCTTTGGCAAAAGTGCTCAAAGAAGAGAGAATATTTGCTGCGGCACTTGATGTTTATGAAAACGAACCTAAGATACACCCACATCTATTAGAATTAGATAACGTGGTGTTAGCCCCTCATGCTGGTACTAAAACTATAGAGGACAGAAACAAAATGGCTGAAGAAATGATTCAAAATATTATTGGTTTCTACGAAGATAAGTACTCAGTATCGAGAGTGAATTAAATAAAAAAAACATATGATATTTTAATATAAAAAAAAAGCATATTATCTCTAATTGTATTATTGTACCTTTGCGTTGCATTTTTTTTAATATATGCAGGTTATCTTTCTTGCAAAACTTCAATTACATACTATAATATTAATATTCAATGAAAAGTGTTTTAAGATACTCCAAGATGCAGTTGTTTTCCTTAGTTGCATTAAGAGTCATTATCGGGTGGTATTTCCTATATGAAGGATTATCAAAAGTGTTCACGCCAAAGTGGACTGCCTATGGTTATTTAATGGATTCTAAGGGTCTTTTCGCCCCCTTCTATCATGCTATTGCTTCTAATCCTACAATAATGGGAGTTGTCGATTTTATAAATATATGGGGATTGACGCTCGTGGGTTTGTTTCTAATACTTGGCCTTTTTGAAAGGATAAGCTATATAGGTGCAACTGTATTCCTCCTTTTATTCTTTTTATCTCACCCTCCCATCCTCAATGCAGTTTATCTGCTTCCACCCGAGGGTTCGTATCTGTGGGTTGACAAAAACTTAGTGATGCTGGTAGCAACTGTCGTATTGTTTTGGTTTCCCACGTCAAGAGTGGTAGGATTAAAGAGAATCATTTTAAAAAACAAGTAGTAATGAGTGACAACAATATAAATCTGAATGAAGAAAAAAACATTCAGGATAAAAACAACAATAAGCCCATATCGCAAGGCAGACGTGATACTATAAAAGCACTTGCTACCGTTCCATTTTTAGGAGCAATGGGATATGGAGTATATAAGAAAAGGAAAAAAGAGATCACGGATCACATCTCGGCAGATATGTTTCATTTCAAATCGGATGTGGCACCAATTACTCCAATACCATTTGATGGAAATACTATAAGGGTGGGGATAATTGGATCAGGAATCAGAGGCAATCAGTTGATGATTGCACTTGGTTTTGGAACTCCACAATATGTGGAAAACTTGAAGCAGGCACAAAATAATAATTCGAGCGACAATCGATATATAGACTTTTGTGAGCAAGAGGATTTGCATATAGCCATTACTGCCGTGTGTGATATATTTGATGTACATGCACAAGATGCAATCGCTGCTGGTGCCAATATCAATCGTGAAGGACTAAACGGGAAGTATGGAGCACAACCGAAACGTTATCAAAACTATCGTGATTTGCTTGCTGCTGATGATGTGGATGCGGTAGTGATTGCCTCGCCCGACCATTGGCATGGTCAGATGGCTTTGGATGCAGTGAGGGCAGGCAAGCATGTATATCTCGAGAAGCCAATGACATGGACAGTGCCTGAAACATATGCTTTGCGTGATGCCGTAAAAAGGAGTAACGTGATTTTCCAATTGGGACATCAAAATAGACAAGTGGAGGCATATCAAAGGGCTAAGGAGATTGTGGAAAAAGGATTGCTTGGTCCAATATCGCTAATTGAAACAGGTACCAATCGAAACGATCCTAATGGAGCGTGGGTATATCCTATACACCCAGACGCCAATCCTAACACTATTGATTGGAAACAGTTTGAGGGCGACCCTGATAGAGTAAAAGAATACTTAGACTATATGACATCTGCCGGGCTTGCAAAATATGTGGGTCCTGATGCAAGAGATAAGTTTAGCCTCGAACGATTCTTCCGCTGGCGTTGCTGGTGGGATTATAGCACGGGCTTGAGTGGCGATTTGCTCACTCATGAATATGATGCAATGAATCAGATTCTCGATTTGGGTATTCCAGGATCGGCTACTTCATCGGGTGGTGTATATTTCTTTAAAGATGGGCGAACAGTTCCTGATGTTCTACAAACAACGTTTGAATATCCTGATCGTGGTTTTGCTATGCTGTATTCGGCAACGCAGGCAAGCCAGTTTAGCCGAAGCAGAAAGATTATGGGACATGACGCCACTATGGAGGTTGGTAACACACTCACTGTTTCCATAGACCCGCAATCTAATCAATATAGAGAAAAGATAGATAAAGGTATTATCAAAACTGGAAAGCCGTTTTATCATTATATACCTGGAAAGGATATTGATGCTGTTACCTCTGCCACTGAGCTTTATTTTGCCGAAAGAGGGTTGCTTTACTCTTATGTTGGCGGCAAACGGTATAACACCACTTTCCTACACTTGCGTGAATGGATTGAATGTATTCGCACGGGCAAAAACCCATCGTGTGGCATAGATGAAGGATTCCAAGAGGCTATCACAGCTCATATGGGAACGAGATCTTACTTAGAAGCAAGAACAATTTATTGGGACAAGGAAAGAGAAGAGATAACGAGGGGATAAATTTTTTATATTATCACAAAATATTATCATGCCACTCATAACTTATAAACAGACAATAATAGATATGAATGCAAAAAGTGTGAAACAACATCTTCTATCGTTGGGTAGTACTGCAAAAGCCGAACACTCAAAGTATTTCTTTAAAACTGGCAAAGGTGAGTATGGCGAGGGTGATAGATTTATTGGTTGCACAGTACCCGAGACAAGAAGCGTAGCAAAATTATTTAAAACTATTTCCTTTGAAGAAATAGAAAAGCTACTTGATGACGAGATGCACGAATGCCGTCTATGTGCTTTAGTAATATTGGTGGAGCAATTTAAGAAGGGCAGTGATAGTGAACGTCAAAAGATTTATGAGTTTTATCTCTCAAACACTAAGGGTATCAATAATTGGGATTTAGTTGATTTGTCTTCTTATCATATAGTTGGGCAGTGGTTGCTCGATAAGGATAGATCAATATTATATCATCTTGCAGATAGTTCTAATCTATGGGAACAGCGAATTGCTATCGTATCTACTTATGCTTTTATTAGGCAAAATGATTATAGAGACACCATTGGTTTGTCTGAAAAATTAATCAACCATGAGCACGATCTTATTCATAAAGCTTGTGGATGGATGTTGAGGGAGGCTGGAAAGCGAGATGAAAGTGTTCTTGTCAACTTCCTTGATAAATATTATCTTGATATGCCCCGAACGATGTTGCGATACTCTATTGAGAGGCTATCAAAAGAGCAGAGAGAAATATATATGAAAAAATGAGTAAAGAAAACAACGATAAGTTTGAACATTATAAGGTGATAAATAGGCAGCTGCCCAATGGAATGCGAATAATTCATTTGCCATTTCCCTCCGAAATATCTTATTGTGGTGTTGCGATAAATGCGGGCACAAGAGATGAACGGGAGGATGAGAAAGGAATGGCGCATTTTGTGGAGCATCTGCTTTTTAAGGGAACAAATCATAGAAAGGCTCATCACATAATCAATAGAATGGAGAATGTGGGTGGTGAGCTTAATGCTTATACAACCAAGGAGGAGACTTTTATTTACGCTACTTTTCTAACGGAGCACTTCGAAAGGGCTGTTGAACTGCTAAGTGACGTGGTTTGCAATTCCACTTTCCCTGAAAATCAAATTGAAAAGGAACGTGAAGTTATTCTCGATGAAATAAATAGCTATGAGGATGTGCCTTCTGAGTTGATATACGATGATTTTGAAAACCTGATTTATCAGAATAGTGATTTTGGTCACTACATATTGGGCACCCCTGATAGTATAACTACATTTGATAAGGAAAAGATAAAGTCTTTTTATGAAAGACAGTATCGACCAGAGAATATGATTATATTCTCATTTGGGAAGACACCATTTGATAAGATAGTAAGACTAAGTGAGAAGTATTTTGTTTTTGATGAGGTCGTATTAATTGATATCAAGAAGAGAATAATGCCTATTGAGAATGAGCCCAAGACAATTATTCTGAACAAAGAGACTGCACAAGCGCATGTGATGCTTGGAGGACACTCAATGGATATGTATGATGAGAATAGATTTGCATTGTATCTGTTGAGCAATATATTGGGTGGCGGCAATGCAAGTAGCAGACTCAACAATTCGCTTCGTGAGAAGAATGGATTGGTATATCACGTGGAGTCTATTGTAACCGCTTATACCGACACTGGTCTGTTTGCTATATATTTTGCAAGCGATAAAAAGAATGTGCAACGCTGTCTCAAGCTAATCAACAAGCAGATGCAATTGCTTTGCGAGAAACAGTTAACTACTTCTCAATTGTCAACCGCGAAAAGAATGTATAAGGGGCATATGGGCATTGCCAGCGAGAATAATGAATCAGTGGTGTTGCGAATGGCAAAGAGCTTTCTTCATTATAATAATTATTTCCCAATAAGTGATTTATTTGATAGAATTGATGCTATTGATGCTGCTAAGCTACAAGAAATAGCAAATGACATATTTATCAGCAGTGAGTTTTCTCAAGTGAGATATATATAAACTTCGAGAGTATCAATATCTCAAAGTGTAGAATTTTTCCCCTATTTTATTTTGTGATTATCCCATGTGGTTTTATTATCCTAACTTTGGAATGTGTACAATAACTATGATGTCCATTTATGATGGATTGCGAACAATAAATATTTTTTATTGTTCAATAGGGGTACATTAATACAATAATAATTTAATAAAACAAACGTACAAACATTTTAAAATTTGATTATGAAAAATTTAAAACTAACATTAATTGTGGCTATGCTTGCCGTAGTATCTGTGGCGAGTGCACAAATGAGATTGGGAATCAAGGCTGGTGTGAACATGTCGAATATCTATGGAGAGGATGTGAAAAACACGAATATGAAAATTGGTTTCAATGCTGGATTATCTGCGGATTATGATTTTGCTCCAAACGTTGCTCTTCAAACAGGATTGTTTGCATCTACAAAAGGATTTAAGTATAATATCAGTACTTTGGAATATACTTCAAATTTAGTATATGTGCAACTACCTCTTCATTTGGCATACAAAATTGATGTAACTCCTGGCACTAAAGTGTTTTTGCATGGTGGTCCATACGCCGCTTATGGTGTTGGTGGGAAAAACTCAGTGGCAGTTGGTTCATTAGGTGGCAGTTCAGACAAAGTGTTTGGTGATGGTCTTGCTCAGCTTAAACCTTTTGATGCGGGTCTTGGTATTGGCGCAGGGTTTGAGTTAGGACAAGTAGTAATTGATCTTGGTTGGGATATGGGTCTTATCAATTTGTCTAATGCAAGTTCTGGAACTATTAAAACTCAGAATGCCTATTTATCATTAGGATATAAGTTCTAATAAGAAGACAATATATTATATACAAAAAAACATCGCTCATTGCTGGGCGATGTTTTTTTTGTTATGTCGCAAGTCTTCGACCTTACTCTAAATATGTGTATCCGTACAATCCAGAGCGATAGTTGGATAAAAACTCCTTACCCTCTTCTAAAGAGATGCGTCCTTGTTTCACTGAGCTCATCACCCATGTTTCAACAGTTCTCACCAATTTCTTTGCATTGTACTGAGCATATTCTAATACATCTTCCACTGTTTCGCCATCTATTACCTGTTCTATTTTGTGTCCAGATTCTGATGTGCTTATATGCACTACGTTAGTATCACCAAATAAATTATGCAAGTCACCCAATATCTCTTGATATGCACCCACAAGAAACACTCCTAAGTAGTATGGCTCATCTTTTTTCAATGAGTGAACAGGTAGAAATGGTGAGTTGCTGCCGCCACTTGATATGTAGGTTGCTATTTTGCCATCACTATCGCATGTGATATCTTGTAATATTGCTGTTCTCTCTGGTTTTTCTTCCAAGCGGTGTATTGGTATTATTGGAAAAACTTGGTCGATAGCCCATGAGTCGGGTAGTGATTGAAATAGAGAGAAGTTGCAGAAATATTTATCTGGCAACAAGGATGCTAACTGTCTCAACTCTTCAGGTGCGTGCTTGCTACGTTTTATTACAATATTTATTTCTCTTACAATAGAGAAATAAAGTTTTTCCACTTGTGCACGAGTTATTAGATCGAGCATTCCAAGGCTAAACATATCCAAAGATTCCTCTCTAATTTGTTGAGCATCGTGCCAAGCTTCAAGCATTCGTGGCTGAGTGAGTGAGTCCCATATTTTGTATAATTCTTTTACAAGTTCATGGTCATCCTCTTTGATATCTATTTCTTCGTCCCACTCGGGCATTGTTGCTGTTTCTAAAACCTCAAATACCAACACAGAGTGGTGCGCAGTGAGAGCACGACCCGATTCGGTGATTATTTTAGGATGTGGAATATTGTTTTTATTTGCAGCGTCAACAAATGCGAAGACCGAGTCGTTTACATATTCTTGAATAGAGTAGTTGATGCTATTTTCGCTATATGAAGAGCGTGTTCCATCATAATCAACTCCTAATCCACCACCTATATCCGTAAATTCAATATTAAATCCAAGTGCGTGAAGTTGCACATAGAATTGTGCAGCCTCTCTAAGTGCTGTTTTTATTCTTCTAATTTTAGTAATCTGACTACCTATATGGAAGTGAATTAAACGGAAGCATTCAGTCATTTCTTCTTCCCTAAGCATCTCAAGTGCTTCAAGCAATTCGCTTGAATTTAAACCAAACTTACTTCCATCACCCCCTGACTCTTCCCACTTGCCACTACCAGAGCTTGCAAGCTTTATGCGAATGCCAATATTGGGCTTTACCTTCAGTCGCTTTGCAATATTAAGGGTTAGCTTAAGCTCATTTATTTTCTCTACAACTATAAATACCTGTTTGCCCATCTTTTGAGCCAAAAGTGCTAATTCTATATAGCTTTCATCTTTGTATCCGTTGCAGATAATTATTGAGTTTATATCAGTATTGATGGCTAATACTGCATGTAGTTCAGGTTTTGAACCTGCCTCTAATCCAATATTAAATTTTTTGCCATGAGACACAAGCTCTTCTACAACTTGTCTCATTTGGTTTACTTTGATAGGATAAACTATATAATTCTGTGCATTGTAGCTATACTCTTTTGATGCAATATTAAAGCAAGTAGAAATTTTCTCAATTCTATTGTCTAATATCTCGGGAAAGCGTATCAATACTGGTGCTGATACGTCACGAAGATACAATTCTCGCATCAGTTCATCAAGATCAACACTACTTCCGTTTTTCTTGCGAGGACTAACTTGTACGTTTCCTTTATCGTTAATCGAGAAATATCCATTTCCCCAACCTTCAATATTGTACAGTTCCTCAGAGTCTTCAATACGCCATTTTCTCATTTTCAATATATTATAATAAAGTGTTTTGTTTTGAATGCAAAAATAGTAATTTTATTTGTCAATTTGTAGTAGTTAATGTTCATTATAAAAATGATCTGCATTATGAGATATTTGAATAACTTTGTTGCCATTTCTTAGTTTATGATATCTTTTTGCTAACAATTATCCTAATCAAACTTACTTATAATAGTCAAATGAACAAGCTACACCAAATACTATCTTCATATCGAACAACTCTGTTATTATTGCTAATTTATGCCTTTATGATGGCGGTTGGTACTTTTATTGAAGAGTCAGTAAATACCACTGCTGCAAAAGTGATTATATATTACTCGCCCTCGTTTATTATCATTCAGGCATTGCTCGTCCTTAACTTCATTCTTGCGCTTATAGATAAACGATTTGTTCAGGACAAAAGGTGGGGAATGATTATTCTTCATGCATCTTTGGCAATAATATTGACTGGGGCAATGGTTACCCACATATTTGGCAAGGAGGGCACTGTGCATATTCGCGAGGGTGAGAAAAGTGATACTATGGTCATACACACATCAAAAGGTATGTTTGAGGAGAAGCTGCCATTTATTGTTGAGCTGGTTGAGTTTAATCTTATCAGATATCCAGGCTCACAAAGTCCTTCGTCATACGAAAGTGTGCTGAATATACATGTAGATAATGAGGTCGTTGAAACGAAGGTTTTTATGAATAATGTATTTGACATCAATGGTTATCGCTTGTTCCAAGCTTCATATGATGATGATGAAATGGGTACGATACTATCGGTCAATCAGGATGTGGCTGGACGAAGCATCACATATTTAGGTTATGGATTATTGTTCGTCGGTTTTGTAATGATGTTTGTGATGCCTAATTCACGTTTATGGCAGCTTAATAGGCAATTGAAAAAAGTGCAAAGTGCTATAAAACTTACTGTTATCTTTCTTTTATTCACCTCTAATATCGCTGCAAAAGACTTCACAAAGCATGCCACTTTTCTGTCAATTGAGCGAAATATTCCTCCAAAAGACCATGCACAAAAGTTAGGGCAAGTGCCTGTTCAGCTAAGGGGTAGAGTGATGCCTATGAATAGTTTTTCATCGCAGGTATTGCGAAAATTGTATGGAAGTGATATGATTGGCAAGCTCAACTCTGACCAATTTATGATTAGCTTGCTTGCACTGCCTGAAATGTGGATGCAGGTTGAGTTTCTCTCGTGCTCTAATGATGAGATTAGTGAAATGTTTAATCTTTCCAAAGGAGCAGTGTCTTACTCTCAGCTTTTCGATGAAAGAGGGAATTACAAGTTACTTAAAAGTATTGAGGATATACATCATAAGCCCGTGCAGGAACGAAGCCAGCTTGATAAAGATTTAATAAAGCTTGATGAACAAGTCAATATCATGTTCTTGCTGATTAATCATCAAATTCCAGCTCTTTATCCAGATGCTCGTGATCAGAATCATGCTTGGTATGCATCAGGGGATGATTTGAATGGTTTTGAAAAAGAAGATTCTCTTTTTATTTCGCGCTCATATAAATATTATATCTCTGAGGTTGGGCATTCAATTCGTTCGGGCGATTGGGGACAGCCTGAAATTGTTTTGAACTCTATTACTGAATATCAAAATAAAAATGATGCTGCTGAACTCATTAAATCAAATAAAATTGATGCAGAGATAAGGTATAACAAGAAGAATATTTTCTCGGTGGTTCGCAATGCTTATTTTATATTAGGTTGCTTGTTGCTCTTAGTGTCTTTCATAAATATGTTTGTGGAGAAAAAATGGATTAGCAAAGTGTCATATGTTTTGTTGGTGGGCATAATTATTAGCTTTACATATCATATGTATGGTATGGGGATGCGATGGTATATTTCTGGTTATGCTCCTTGGAGCAACTCATACGAAACGATGGTGTATGTAGCCTGGTCAACCGCATTAGCGGGTATTGCATTTGCAAGAAAGAGCTTCCTTACTTTGTCATTATCAATAGTTTTTAGTGGTTTAATACTATTTGTTTCGGGGCTACATTGGATGGACCCCGAAATCACAACTCTTGTACCTGTGTTGAAATCGCCTTGGTTGATGATTCACGTTGCAGTTATTGTAGCGGCATATGGCTTTTTCGGAATTGGTTTTCTTCTTGGTCTTGTGAACATGATTATCATGATATTTACTGATGGAAACAGTAAAACACAACTACGCATTAGAGAGTTGAGCATAATTAATAATATGGGGTTGCTGATTGGGTTGTCATTGCTTACTATCGGAACCTTTATGGGGGCTGTGTGGGCAAACGAATCGTGGGGGAGATACTGGAGCTGGGACCCAAAAGAAACTTGGGCACTTATCACCATAGTGATTTATAGTATTGTCATTCATCTACATTTAGTTGGCAAGTGGTTCAACAATTGGTCATTTAATTTTGCTTCTGTCATTGCATTTGCTTCAGTGCTAATGACATTTTTGGGAGTAAATTTCTTTTTAAGTGGGTTGCATTCCTACGGCAAAAATGATGGAGTGGCATCAATGTTCAACTATATTGGTGTGGGATTTGTAATAATACTCTTGATTGGATTTGTATCTTTTATTTTTACTATAAAGCAGACATCTAACAGGGCATAGTTAGTACGCCTTCGGCTGTTAGTACGCTTCGCTGTTATTGCGCCTTTGGCTGTTAGTACGCTTTGCTGTTAGTACGCCTTTGGCTGTTATTCAATAATCCGTTAATGCTTTTGTATCTATGTCGCTGCTTTAGTACCATAAAATAATAGTTATTTGATATGTTTGTGATTTTTCTTCAACACCTCAATCTCACAGTTTTATTAGTAATGCAGTGCAAAAAAACATGATTAACATTTGTTTGCGTTAAGAGATGTGAACGTTTAACATAAAAACCAACCGATTCCATGTTTCGTATTAATATTTTTTGGACAAACGGAATGAAGTGGTACTTTCGTAAAATGACGAAGTGTCCAATTCGAATGATTTCATCCAATTGTCACTTGAATTTGTTAACAATTGGACCGGATTGTGTTAAAAGCAGGGTGAAAATCATGACAAATCAAGTCGATTTCATGTTTCGTCATTTTATGAAGACAACAAACGGAACCGTTTGTGCTTTTCGTCAAATGATGAAGTAAGGAATCGGATCGATTTGTACTCGTCGTCATTTTATGAAGACAACAATCGGATCGATTTGTGCTTTTCGTCAAATTATGAAGAGTACAATCGGAACCGTTTGTACTTTTCGTCAAATGATGAAGTTAAGAATCCGATTGGATTGTACGCCTTCGGCTGTTAGTACGCTTCGCTGATATCGAGTACCGAGATGTCCGTA
>CAZNRT010000056.1:0-17673 GCA_964575445.1 uncultured Proteiniphilum sp.
AAGCTACTGATCACTCGTAAATATTGGTAAGAAAACAAATAATCGATGCTGATTATACCTTACATGTGTCAGTGTAATTTCACATTGACACATATTGAGTTCAATATGTATCGGTGTAAATTTACATTGACGTATTTTGGATTCAATATGTATCAGTGTAATTTCACATTGATGTGTTTTGGGTTTTAGGTGGGTCAGTGTAAATTTACACTGGCATAGAATTTTTGGGAGGTAGATAATTGTGATTTTACAATGATGTTATATTAGTTTTAGGTAGAGGATTGTGATTTGGCAATGGCGTGTTTTGAGCTTTGGGTGGAGGATTGTGATTTTACAATGATGTGTTTTGTGATTTAGGTAGAGGATTGTGATTTAAGTTTCCCATCCTTATAATAAGTGCTTTCAGGGTATAAAAAAATAAACTAAAGTGATGGAGTGTAAGATAAATTTCTGCTTTGAGGTAGTTAAACGCAACCATAACAAAGCACCAAAATAAGTAAATTGTCTGCACTGTCCGACATTTTGGTTGAAAAAAGCAGATTTGCAGATTCAACCAGCTAATGCAAATATATACAAAATGTTATCGGGACGACACTCTTATCGTCCCAATATATCATTTAAAAAGTTCTCCTTACAGATACTGAAGGCATGATAGGAATAAGCACAAAAGCCTTGTATTTATCATCCTTTTTATAAACTGCAAAAGGGTTTTTGTTGTTGGTTACGTTCAGTAGAGAGAATTGCCAAATAAGGTTGCCTTTCTTTTTCTTTATATCAACCGTATAGTTTAGGTCGGTACGGAAATAGTCCTTTAGCCTACCATTAGGGCTATCGGGTAGGTAGTCAACCGAATTGTAGTCATCGTCCCAACCATAGCCATTAGAGAAGCCTGGTAGCCCCATACCAGGGTATGAGCTTGGCGACAATGTGTATGGGTATCCCTTTTTGAACTGCATCTGTGCCGAAACTGTTTGCTTTGCCTTTGCTTTATTGCTCACAATGTAGCTCACAAATGCCGACACATCATGTGGCGAATCATACTTGAATGGTATTGACTTACCATCAAATGTACGATCTGTTTTTGACAATGTGTATGATGCCCATGCCGTAAATCTATTCTTCGAATACTCAGCCATAAACTCCAATCCATTTGATATACCACTACCCACAAGATAATCGGTGTTGTAATCAATAAAGTACTCTACATCTTTAATGAAAAGCAGATTATTCATTCGCTTGTGATATGGCTCTACCGAAAAGCTAAATGATGATGTTGTGTAGTTTTTCCACCCAACAGATATCTGATTAGAGTAGGGTAGCACATCGCCATGAAATGGAATCCAATAGTCCGATTTAGAGTTGTAGTCAACCTCATTAATGGTGTGTATGGGTTGCGACATACGGTCGTAAGCAATCATCAGCTTATTTTTGTCATCCACAAAAGTGTTTATCTTCAATCTAGGTTCAATAGATACTTTGTCCGCAATACCATTTTTGTAGTACGAGGCACGTAGTCCACCACCAAAGAGCCATCTTTTGTAGCTGAACTCGTGATACGCAAAAGCCGACACCTTAGTCAAACCCAATGATGGAGAGCTATATTTGTACACATCCTTGTTCACCTTTTTGATTGAGCGATCGGGAGTATAAGTTTGATTAGCTATTTCGATACCATAATCTGTCTTGTTGTTCTGATTTATATCGTGACGTAGCAAAGCTCGTCCACCAATTTCATGCATAAGTGAAGCACTCTCATTATGTCCTTTCATTTTAGTTTCGGGCGATTTGTAGCTACTCTTACTATAATTAAAGTTCTTCAAATTGGTGTAGTATATGTTAGCATCAAGAGAAAGATTGCTCTTCAATTCCGATTTTAGGTGAGCAGAAGTAGTAAGTGTGCTCCATCCATAACCAAAGCTCTCTTTGTATTTACTGTTATCGTAAGAGTCTTTATCCTTGTTAAAGCCAAACATATTATCAAAACCATTAAATAGCTGCCACGAAATCTTGTTTTTAGGATTCACATTCCATGTAAGCTTAGCATTGACGTCGTAAAAGTTGACCATCGCCATACCAATATCCGATTGGTCAGCCAATAGCATTGCCCCATTGAAAAGTAAATCAAGAAACGAGCGTCTGCCCACAAGCATATAGCTAAGTTTATCTTTAATTATTGGCCCTTCCGAATAGGCAGTTCCTGCAAGTAGTCCCAACGATACGGAGTGGTTATACTTTTGCATATTGCCCTCCTTTAAGTCTACTGATACCACGCCCGAAAGCCTATCGCCATACGATGCAGGTATTCCACCCTTATATAAATCTACGGTGCTCACCGCATCAGCATTAAATATTGAGAATAGCCCGAATGTATGATTCTGATTATACACTGGCACACCATCCATCAAGTATAGAGTTTGATCGTTAGTGCCACCACGAATATTCAATTGTGATGAACCCTCCATGCCAGAAGATACACCAGGCAAGAATTGAAGCGTTTTGATAACATCGCGTTCACCAAAAAAGAGTGGCGACACTTGCAACAAACTGCTATTTATCCTCATATTACCTAACCCTCTGCTATTAATGCTCTTTTGTGGAGCATTCACCACCACTTCGTCAAGAAGTACATTACTGCCCGAAAGGCTGTCGGCACTGTTATTTGCCTCTTGAGCAAAAACTGTAAAGCTTGATATTGAAATCAATAAAGCAAATAATCTATTTGTCATCTCTTTGGGGGTATTCAAAATTTAAAACTGTTTTACTTACTCCCGCAAATATTCCAGTGCCATTATTTACGTTGGTGTAAACCCCTTTAGGTTGATAGAATACAGAAGAGATATCCTCTTCATACACTATCATCATTTTCTGGTCATACATACTCTTATTGTATTTGTCAAACTCGGGGCTTGCGGATATCACATCAATACGTATCCCTGATTGATTTTCAACAATATCAGGGTAGTTTGCATATAATGTTTGACTAGGTGTAAACACTATTCCTTCTTTTGATAGATTCTCTTTGTATCTACTTTTAAATCTCATATATCCATTATTATACATAATCCCAACTACTTCGTTGGGTGCCATGCCATTTTCTTGATTTGTTTTGTCCACATATACATTGTTAATGTATAAATCTGAATATTGAGTTACTTCACCCTCGTCCGTAGTCATAAATGCTAATACCCACATGGCAGAATTGATAGAGTTGTTAAACTTAAAGTTGTCAAGCGTAACCAAGTCACCTCTACTATCCCACCATTTTTCACCTTTTCTCTCAAACGTACCTTCACACTCCACAGAATGGGGAACGGTAGTTTTAGCATTCACCGTTTCAAAACCTGATGTAGATACTTCAAGGGTATATGTTGCACCAATTTTGGGGTAATAGTTGAGGGTAAATATCGAATCGGTACATATATCATCATATAATACATTACCATCTTCGCTTAGCAATAGGTGTGCACCTAGTAGCCCAACGGTCTTTGCTTGTTTATTCTCACCATGCTTATATAGGTGTAGCGTGATAGGGTCGTCAGGGTCTAGATATCCATTTACCACTATCATCTTTTCTATGTCACCCACCAATCCCACGTTGTAGTCCACAACGCAGGATGATAGTATTAGTAGGAGCAAACCGCTCCATAATAGTTTTTTCATTTGAATATGTTTTACTTAAAATGGCACCCAGATTGATACTTGCAAGTCATTAAACTTAGCAGAATCTAAATAAGATGATTTCACAGAATTGATAAAGCTGTGTTTGTAGGTAAGCCCCACTTCAATGAACTTAAAGTCGTAACCAATCTTAGCTACCAAAGGCATATCAAATGTTTTTGAGTTATCCTCACCCATTTTAGATATCCACACGTTAGGTTCTACACCTACACCCAAGCTTAACTTTTTGTAAACATAGTAGTTGGCAGTGGCACTGATACCAGTGTAAACATAGTTGGATTTAGCACCGTAGCTACCCATTTGCGATTCATCTCCTGGCTTATTATCTGGGATGTATCCTTGGTCACCGTTTCTGTAGGACGATTCCCAGTTCTTTAGTCCTACCACAGCATCCAAATCAAGGAAAGCTGGCATATCGAAGTGTTGCAAACGAAATCGATAACCTAACATAAAGCTTGACTTAAAGCTGTTGTCAATGTTTTTGTACTTCCCTATTGCGACCTACTCTTTATACACATCTTTTTATGACTTTACTCATTAGAGTAAAGCATATACTTTTATTATTTTATCATTGAAACGTATGGCTATTATTGGTTTATGTTGTCTTTTCTGCTGATTTCATAACCTTTTTTCAATACATAATTACTACCTTTACATGTCTGATTATCAAGGCATAAAGTTTTGCAGTGTCATTTATTTTTGCTATCTTTATACATGATACACAACGAGTTAAGTAGCTTTTTTGATGGTGCATTTCCAGATAAAAGAATAGATAAGAGAGCAAATAAAACACTACAGGAAATAGTGCAAAAAGGCAGCACCGTTATAAACAGATGCTGCACCACTATAACTGATAAAATAGGAGCATATAGGATGTTGAATAATGATAAATTTGAAGAGTCTTTAATTAAACAGAAACTCTATGAGAATTGTAATAAGCATGTACAAGACAATCATGTTCTATGCATACAAGACACAACAGAGATAAATTATACAAGTAAAATAGGACGTGTAAAAGCTAATGATCCTAACTTGGGGCCAGTAAGAATGAATTCGAACTTGGGCTTTTTTTGTCATCCTATGCTAGTTGTAGATGCTAAAAGTCAAGTTCCTCTGGGTTTTTCTTATGTTGATATGTGGAGCCGAAACAAGGATAGGATAGATAAGCATGCTAGAAAGTATCAAACATTGCCTATAGAAGATAAAGAGTCTTATCGTTGGATTGAATCAGCTAAAGAAAGCCAAGAATCCCTACCAGAAGGTATTCATCAGACAATCATAGCAGATAGAGAATCAGATATATATGAGTTCCTATCTAGCGTTCCAAATGATAAATGTGATATATTAATACGTTCAACATATAACAGAAAGCTAGAGTCAGATGGAGACTTCATGTTGGAAAAAATGTATTCTTTACCGGTTATGCATACATACGAGTTAAAGGTTAAGGGTAGTCATAGCCGTAAAAATAGAACTGCACTTATGGAACTTGGATATGACAAAGTGGAGATAAAGAGGCCTAACAGTGTTAAAGGCGATTATCCTCCTTCTCTTAGCCTTACATGCATATATGTTGTTGAACGTACTGAAACAATACCTCATGGAGAAGACCCGATAGAGTGGCGATTACTAACAACACATCAAATAGAAAGTATAGAGGATGCAATTCAATGTATAGAATGGTATAAATTAAGATGGTATATAGAAGAGGTCTTTAGACTTTTAAAGAGTGAAGGAATGGAGATAGAGCAGACACAACTAGAATCAGGAGCAGCCTTAAGAAAACTGACTTTAATGGGCTTAATAGGTTCATGGCATATTATGACTCTTAAACTAGCTCTTGACCACAAAGAAGAAAAAGAACCTGCAACAATACTGTTTACATATCTGCAAATTAAGCTGCTAAATATATTGCTTAAGAAAGTAGAATGGAAGACAGAGAAGCAAAGAAACCCATACAGACAAGACTCATTGGCTTGGGCTGCATGGATATTAGGGAGACTAGCAGGCTGGTCAGGATATGATAGCCATGGCAAAGCTGGTTACATCACTATAAAAAGAGGATACAAGGATTTTATGTCCAAGTATGAAGCTTTTGAAATATTTAGAGATGTGTATAAAGAGTAGATTGCGACAGGGTTTGCTTTTGCATCAATGTTTCCCCACGAGCCTCCACCAAATAGAATACCCTTGCGTAGCTGTTGTGCGGACATGCTGAATATTACGCATGTGATTGTGATAAGTGTAATTAGTAGTTTTTTCATAATAAAGCGTATTTAATTTTTACAGATATATTTTATTGAATAGAAGCCTCATAATAGTTATATATGAGGCTTCTGTCTAAAATGTGCTTCAAAGATACAAAATTGAATAGTATTATTTAAATCAAATACAATTATAACCTATTTTATATTTCAAATGGTGTCTTGCGAGCTATTGAGTTCTAATTTTATTACACGATTGGTATTCAGCTTATGATTTCATCCAACTGATGCTCCTGTATTGGTAATTACCGTATTGTATCAACATAAATCTAATTTTGATGTTTGCATATTGGTGACGACACTTTGTAAGTCATGATTTGTTCCTTTCCTATTATTATCTCTTATTTATTACTCAAATTATTGGACTGTAACTTAGAAAAATGGACTATATTTGTGGTTGTAACATTCAAACCCCTTCTCAACTCAACAACATGGCAAAGCGCAGACGACCTATTCAGTTTAACGACCGACGATTGTACTACAACCTGAAAGAGGTTGCAGATCATTTTGCGGTCAACGTGTCGTTGCTTCGCTTTTGGGAGCAAGAGTTTGATAATATAAAACCTAAGAAAACACCAGGAGGAACTCGCCAGTTTTCACGTGAAGATATCAGACAAGTAGAGCTTGTATTTAACTTAGTGAAAGAGCGTGGGATGACTTTAGATGGTGCCAAGCAAGTGCTAAAATCCAAAAAAGACAACGAAACTAAGAGAATAGAAGCAATTGATAGGCTTAAGGCTGTCAAAAAGGAGCTTATAAGTTTGGAGTTGGAGTTTGACAGATTACATGAAATACAAAAATATAACAAAAAAGAAATAGAATGAAGAAGACATTATTTTTGGTTTTATTAGTTGCTTTGTTCCCTTTGTCATATGCTAATGCGAGTGAGGTGGTGGTGGGTGCCGAAATCACTGAAAAATATTTTCCACTGCTTGTTGGTAAGCGCATTGCCGTGATGACAAACCAAAGTGGCATTGTTGGTGATGAGCATTTGATAGATGTTTTGGTGAAAAACGAAATCAATGTTGTTGGGATCTTCTCGCCCGAGCATGGTTTTCGTGGCACTGCTGATGCGGGTGAGCATGTGGCAAGCAGTGTGGATCCTGAGACTGGAATTGCTATATGGTCACTATATGGCAGCGGTAGTGGTAAGCCATCTAGCGAGCAGATGCAGCAATTTGATATTCTCCTTTTTGATTTGCAGGATGTAGGTCTTAGATTTTATACCTACTATGCCAGCATGGCAAGGCTGATGGATGCTTGCGCCGAACACAAAAAAAAGATGATAGTATTGGACAGACCTAATCCTAACGGATTTTATGTTGACGGACCTATTTTGGATATGAAACATAAATCGGGAGTGGGGTGGCTTCCCATCCCCGTAGTGCATGGCATGACATTGGGTGAGCTTGCTTTGATGATAAATGGCGAGGGGTGGTTGCCCAACGGTAGAGTATGTGATCTGGATGTTATTCCGTGCAATAATTACACACATCAAACCCGATACGAATTGCCCATAGCACCGTCGCCCAACTTACCTAATATACATTCTATATATCTATATCCCTCCACCTGTTTGTTTGAAGGCACATCCGTGAGTCTTGGTAGAGGCACAGACTTCCCTTTTGAAGCATATGGACATCCTAAGTATAAAAACGGATCATTCTCTTTTACCCCTCGCAGTGTATCAGGTGCTAAAAACCCTCCTTTGCTCAATGAAAAATGCTATGGAGTGGATTTGCGAAATGTGCCTGTCGAAACTATTTGGGAGAACGGTTTCGACCTATTATATGTTATAGATGCATACACCAATCTAAAGATGGGAGAGAAGTTCTTCACCTCTTTTTTTGAGAAGTTGGTGGGTGTTGATTATATTCGTCAAGATATAATGGCTGGGAAGTCGGCGAAGGATATAAAAGATAAATGGTTTTGCGATGTTGTGAAGTTCAAAGAGCAGCGACGTCCCTACCTTTTGTATAAAGAATAAAAGCAAAAATAGATAGCAATTATAATATTATAAATTATGGCAGATAAATTTTCCGACCCTATTGGTCGATTGATGGGATTGCGCTACAAGTCGCACCCATGGCATGGTATTTCTATTGGTAGAAAAGCCCCTAATGAGCTTACGGCTTTTATAGAGGTGGTACCAACGGATACTGTTAAGTACGAAATAGATAAATTGAGTGGCTACCTAAAGGTGGACAGACCACAAAAGTTTTCGAACGTGGTGCCTGCTTTATACGGATTTATACCTCAAACGTTTTGTGGAAAGCATGTAGGCGATTTTTGTAACGAAAAGACTGGTCGCACCGACATTGTTGGTGATGGCGACCCAATGGATATTTGCGTACTCACTGAGAAAGACCTATCTCATGGCGACTTGTTGGTAGATGCTATTCCCATCGGTGGCTTTAGGATGATTGATGGCAATCAGGCTGATGATAAAATTATAGCAGTGCTGAAGAATGATACTGTGTATGGGCATTTCAAAAATATTGAGGATGTTCCAAAAATAGTTATCCAACGTCTTGAGCACTACTTCCTAACATACAAGGATATGCCAGGCGAAGACAGAAAGACGGAGATTAGCCATGTATATGGTCATGATGAAGCGTTAACTGTAATCCAAAAAGCCATTCAAGACTACAATGAGAAGTTTGATAATATCGGACTGATATTGTAATAATCTATACAGAAATCGAATTAGCCCAATTAGAAATAAATCTAATTGGGTTTTAAGAAAACAATATTGTTAGATAAGATTCATGAACACTTTGCTTACATATTTAATAGAAGAAAAAAACTCTAAACGCAGAGGTGGTATATATCATAAATCTCAGATTAACCTTGCTTACAATTCAAATAGAATAGAAGGAAGCAAATTGACTGAAGATCAAACTCGATACATCTTTGAGACACGCACCATCGGTTTCAAAGATGAGGAGGCTGTGCCCATTGATGATATCATCGAAACCTCTAACCACTTTATAGCATTTGATTATTTACTAAATACTATCGAACACCCAATTTCTAATGATGTCATAAAGAAGCTACACAGCATATTGAAAATGGCAACTGCCGATTCTTCTAAAACTTGGTTCAGCATAGGTGATTGGAAAAGGATTCCTAACGAAGTAGGGGGTGTGGAAACCACATTGCCTAAGGATGTGGATAATGAAATGAACAATCTTAATGAGTGGTATAACGCTTTAGCAAAAGTAAGCTTTGAAAACATAGTTGATTATCACTATCGATTCGAGCGTATTCATCCATTTCAGGATGGCAATGGCAGAGTGGGCAGGTTGATAATGTTTCGTGAATGTTTGAGACATAAAATCATTCCATTTATTATTGACGACAGCCACAAACAGTTCTATTATAGAGGTCTTAGAGAGTTTCATACAGTTCGTGGTTTTTTGTTAGATACATGTCTGTCGGCTCAGGACACTTATAGGGTATGGCTTAGGTATTTCTATGGAGATGAGTTTGATAATTGGCAGTAATGCATATCTAATGCTTCAATATCTTGTGTAATATTTTTTTATAATATATATTTTCGTGTAGATATACTTCTATCACACACTTTAATTTCAACTATCATCAGCAGTTATGAAAAAATCAATAATTTTTTCGATCTTATTATCCCTTGTATTGCTAATCCTTTCATCTTGTGTTGGCACAAAGATTAAAGACGGTAATTATGCAATTGATATCTTCGCCACAAATGATGTTCATGGTAGGTATTTTGATTCTCTATATGTACCCAATGCAGATGGACAATTAATTAATACCTATTCTTTAGCCTCTGTTGCAACAATAGTGACTGAGGCACGAGCTACAAGAGGTGCAGACAATGTAATTTTGTTAGATATAGGGGACCACTTGCAGGGTGATAATGCAGCTTTTTACTACAACTTTATCGATACCATTTCGCCTCATATCTATCCGCAGATTACAAATTACTTGAAGTATGATGCAATAGTGGTGGGTAATCATGATATAGAAACGGGGCATAGCGTGTATGACAGAGTGACATCTCAGCTTGATATGCCTTATCTTGCAGCTAATGCAATAGATAATAATACTGAGAAACCATATTTCGAACCCTACACTATAATCAATCGACAAGGATTGAGGATAGCAGTGATAGGGCTTACAAATCCAAATATACCAAGCTGGTTGGCACCCGAAATATGGTCGGGGATGCATTTTCAAGATATTGTTTCATCAATAGAACAATGGGTGGCATATGTAAAAGAAAAGGAGAATCCTCATTTTGTAATTGCTGCAATGCATGCGGGCATGGGTGATGAGGATGTGAATGATTTTGAAAACCCTTCGAGATATGTTGCTAAACATGTCAAGGGTATTGACCTTGTATTGGCGTCTCATGACCATAGAGTGGCAGTGGAAAAGCATTTTAATGGTGAGAAGGATGTGTGGCTACTCGAAGGTGGGGCTCGTGCTTCCAACTTATCTAAGGCAACTGTCAATTTTAATGTAGTAGATGGAAAGGTTGCCAATATAGACGTGGCAGCCGAAACTATTAAGATTGAAAATGTGGAGCCAGACAATGCTTATATGGCTCGCTTTAGAGATGCTTTCCTTAGTGTCAAGCATTTCACTAATCGTATTATCGGGACACTTGAGAACGATATTGACTCGCGTGATGCTTATTTTGGTCCATCATCTTATGTGGATATGATTCATTCAATACAGCTCAAAGCTTCGGGAGCTGACATATCATTTGTTGCACCACTATCTTTTAATAAGCACATCAGCAAAGGTGAGTTGAACTATCAAAACCTATTAGACATTTATCCATTCGAGAATCAACTTAATGTGGTAGAGCTATCGGGTAAGGAGATTAAAGATTATCTTGAATATTCTTACTCTCTTTGGGTAAACCCCAATCCTATCGCCAATGGACATTTGCTATATATGGATGATGATGCTAATAGACAATATACATTAAAGTACCCACACTTTAACTTCGATTCAGCTGCTGGAATCATCTATGAAGTAGATATTACCAAACCTGTGGGTAGTAGAATTGATATTAAATCACTTTCTAACGGCAGTGCATTCGATGCAAGTAAGAAATATACTGTAGCTCTTACCTCTTACAGAGCCAGTGGTGGAGGCGACTTGCTCACTAATGGTGCAGGTATTGCTAAAGAGGAACTTCAGAGCCGTATCGTGGGCAGATATTCAGATATAAGAGAGGTGATATACAACCAACTTCAAGCAGAAGGAACAATAGATGCAGAGAAACTCAATGAGTGGAAGTTTGTACCTCAAGCAGTAGCAGAGCAATTGGCGCAGAAAGACTATAAAGAGATGTTTGGCAAGTAATGATATGGATATTGTCATAATAGAAGACGAACTATTATTAGCTGATGAGCTGCAAGAGAGGCTTCAGGTATTATGCCCAAACTGCATAATATTGGCAAAGCTTCATAGTGTGGAGGAGGCGGTTGATTGGTTTTCTCATAATGATTGCGACTTAATCTTCATGGATATTCAGCTAAGTGATGGAGTATCATTTTCTATTTTCGAACAAGTCAATATTAATGCCCCAATCATTTTTACAACCGCCTATGATCATTACACATTGCAGGCATTTGATGTTAATGGTATCGCTTATCTTCTAAAACCAATAGATGAGGGAGACTTGCGTAAGGCATTGGATAAATATGAGGTGTTGAGAAATTCCTTTCGTGATAGTATTGATAAACTACTTTCAAATATTAAGGATACTTCCGATTCGGGTTACAAAAGCCAGATGCTGCTGACTCAGGGGCAGTCTAAGATTTTAATTGAAGTTGGGTCAATAATATATTTCCATGCCGAAGACAGATATGTTTTTGCTTTTATAGATTCTGGTCGAAGATTGTTTTGCAATTATACCCTGAGAGATTTAGAAACTCTTTTAAATCCCGATATATTTTTTAGAATAAGCCGTGCTTTCATAGTCAACAGAGCAAATATTGTGGGGTGGAAGCCATATAGCAAGGGAAGCCTAAAGTTGCTATTAAATATTGAGCCCCCCATAGCTCTAATTGTTAGTCGCTCTCGTATAAACGAATTTAAAGAATGGTTGCAAAGTTGAAAAGCAAAATTGTGAAGAGTCCATTCTTATGGATAGGCATTGTATTGTTTGCTTTTGTAGTCTTGTTTTCTTTTCAGAAAAAACGACAATTGGAACGAGACACCGAGAGAAATATACAACTGATGGTTCGGAATATATCATCAAATAATATTGATATTGCTAAGGGTATATTCAATCATTATCACGATCAATTGGAATACATGAGCTACTTAGATCTGCTCAAGACGGATACCATTATTGATTATTTCGCCACAAAAGATACCTTATATAGAGATATTGCAATATTAGATAAGCTGAATGGCCAAAGTCAAATTGGAATAAAATCCACCTTTGGTGGAAGCGGTGGCGGATATATTGAATTTGTTGAGCCAATAAGAAGTAATGGTGATAATAGATATATATCACTACAAATATCATTACAAAATTTGCACAGATTGATTGCCGAGAATAGTAATTTCTCATATTCATATATATCAATTATCAAAGATGGTAGATATCTGTATCACCCCGACGAGATCAAGATTGGAGAAGTGGTTGATAGTATGACAATAGAAAATATCCGAACTCACGGACAAAAGAATATATTTGAATCCTTTTCAGAATATCTTAATATACCTGTGTATAGTTATGTAGATTCCATATCAATGAATGAGGAGATTTGGTACTTAACATCCAACACACCTGGTGTCAGTTTTGATTCTATTATCTCTAATGTCAGAAATACATTTTTGTATATTTCGATTGCAGCATCGATAGCTTTTGCCTTTATTTTTCTATTTGGATTTATGATATGGAAGAAAGAGTTTGTGAAAAAGCAGGCTCTACTTCAAGATAAGATTGGCTTAGAACTTCAAAACGAACAACACAAAAAGCAGATGCTCATTACTGAACTTGAGCAACTAAAATCAGGATTGAACCCCCACTTCCTATTTAATTCATTGAGCAGTTTGCGAATTTTAGTGACCAAAAATCCTGATGAAGCCAAAGCATTTGCAACCTCTCTTTCCAACCTATATAGATATCTACTGAGGCAGCAATCTATGGACCAGATTTCACTTGAGGAAGAGCTGCAATTTACTAAAGAATATATCTATCTTCAGAAGATTAGATTTGGAGATAGAGTCATGGTGGATATTGATGTTGCAGAGGAGACATTGATGTGCAGGGTGCCACCTGTTTCGGTTCAGCTGTTGGTTGAAAACTGCATAAAACATACCAAGATGACTGCCAGCAATCCTTTGTTTATTTCTATTTCTATCAAAGATGAGTGCATAGTTGTAAAAAATAATTATAACCCGATTAATATCAACTTACCGTCTGGTAAAGGGTTATTGAATCTTACTAAGCGATACTCATATCTTACTGACAAACTATGTAGCTTTGTAATACAAAATAACGAATTTGTATCTAAAATACCGTTACTTTAATCATTTCACTACAATAATCTACCATTTCACTACATTCTTTTTGTATAACTGTCTTTTTGTTATTTACTTTCGTAAAAAATGGACATTTATATATGAAACGAAAAGTTATTTTGTTGGCATCAGTCATGCTGATGTCAATTTCGCTATTTGCAAAACCGTCTGCCGAAACAGATAGTGTGAAGAAAGATATTGTGAAGCAGTTAGAAGAAAAGGCTATTACACAAAAAGGATTGTTTACGGTACATCAATTAGAAAACGATCTTTATTTCGAGATTCCAGATAGTTTGATTGGTAGAGATCTGCTTATTGTTAATAAGATTCTAAAGGTTCCTTACGAATTGAACGATGCGGGCATCAATAAGGGTATCAATTATGATAACACTCTTATAAAATTTGAGGTTGACAAGAACACTAATAAGATGTTTGTGCGCAATGTCAGACCACAACCCTACACACCCAAAGATGACTTTATAGCGGCGTCCGTTCATGAGAACTTTATATCTCCATTGATGGGCAGCCTCAAAATTGAAGCCTACAATAATGACTCTACTACCTACATCGTGAAAGTAAACGACTTGTATAATGGCACTTCGTCAGTTTTCAATAATTTGTATAAAAACATAAATATTGGTGGTTCCATCACTAAGGAACTATCCAGAATAGTGCGTGCCAAATCGTTTGAAAACAATGTGGCAGTAGTCTCAGAATTATCAACCAAAGTGGATGAGGGATATTCTTCGGTTTATCTTTCGGTGGAGGCATTGTCATCCATTGTTTTGCTTCCTAAAGCTCCTGCGCCAGGACGATTTCTTTCTTCTCGTGTAGGATACTTTACTGTTCCTTTCACTGTTTATTCTGACAATCAAAGTAATGTGGAGCAAAAGGAGATTATCACTCGCTGGAGATTAGAGCCTAAAGATGAGGCTGCATATTTGAGGGGAGAACTCGTGGAGCCCAAAAAACCAATTGTGTTTTATCTTTACCAGTCAACTCCGCCACAATGGCGCAAGTATATGAAAAAGGGAATTGAAGATTGGCAGATAGCTTTTGAGAAAGCTGGATTTAAGAATGCCATTATTGCAAAAGAGTTTACGGGCGAAGATGATTCAGATAACATAAACTATTCCAGCATTACTTATGTTGCATCTGATAAGATGAATGCAATGGGACCGTCAGTATATGACCCTCGTTCGGGCGAAATTATTCAAGCAGATATTATCTGGTGGCATAATGTGATCTCTATGCTGAGGAATTGGATTATTGTGCAAACAGCAGCAGTGCACCCAGAGGCACAATTGTGGGATTTGCCAGAAGAACTTTTGGGCGATGCGATGCGCTTTGTGGCTTGTCATGAGGTGGGACATTCATTAGGTTTGAGACATAATATGAGTGGCTCGTCAGTATTTCCTGTTGACTCTTTGAGAGACAATGAATTTGTGAAGAGATGGGGAACATCATCATCCATTATGGACTATTCGCGATATAATTATGTGGCACGACCAGGTGATGGGGTGGAGGTGTTATCTCCTCAAATAGGTGTTTACGATATGTTTGCGATAGAATATGGATATCGTTGGTCGGGTAAAGATTCTCCTTATGATGAAGAGAATTTTGTTACCGAAATCCTTAGTCGCCATTCTGATGATATTTATAGATATAGTGAGGCTCAGGATTCTCGTAGTGCGGTAGATCCACGTGGTCAAACTGAAGACTTGGGAGATGATCCCGTAAAAGCAAGTATGTATGGTATTGCCAATTTGAAGCGTATTATGCCTAAAGTGTTGTCAATAACCGAAACCAATAAGCCTTTGCAAAACTATACTGAAGCTGGGCAGCTTTATTATGCAATTATCAGTCATTGGAATAATTTGGTGTATCATCCTTTGGCTAACGTTGGGGGTATATATATCGAAAACAATGTGAGAGGAAGTAACAAAAATACTTTCACTTTTGTGCCTAAGGATATTCAAAAAGAATCAGTAGATTTTCTGATTCGTGAAACAATCACTGATACCGATTGGTTGTTTGATAGTGATTTGAATAACTACACCTTTCCTCTGAAGAATTCGCCTTCTGGGATGATTGAGAATGCTCCTTCACTACTACTAAAAAATGCACAAAGCTATATCTATTGGGATTTGTTGGATAATAAGAGGCTGATTAGAATGTCGGAGAATGAGCAACAAAATGGTAGGGATGCATTCACACCAACCCAATTGATGGATATGCTATATGATGCAGTATTTGGGCATCAGTCTCAAAAGAAAATATTGACTGTCAAAGAGAGGTTTATTCAAAAAGGATTGGTGGATGCTCTAATTCAATCTGTATCAGAAGATGCAGTTACCAAAAAGAACAAATCATTGGTTGGAATTGCGCACGATATCAATGATATTTCGGCATCAAGTGATGTTATCAGAACTATATCTTTTTATGGATCACTTTCGGACAGAATTTCGGATGCAATTTCAGCAAAAAGAGGGCTACTCCTGAGGATAAAAAAGAGCGTGGAGAAAGGAATGAAATTTTCTGATCCTGCGACAAGATATCACAATCAGGACTTACTATTAAGAATAGATAGTGCACTAAACATTTAATAAAACAATCATTTTTACACAAGAATATAATATGAGGAAACTTCTCTTGTTTTTTATTATTCAGCTTCTCGTTGTTTCTGCTTTTGGGCAGAACGTACGAACTATAAAAGGACGTGTGATAGACAGTAAAACAAAGGAACCAATGATTGGTGCTACTGTCTTTATCTCGCCAGATGAAAAAGGTGTTTCGGATTACAACCCTCAGGGGGTTGTGACAGACTATGATGGTAATTATTTGTTTCCTATACCCACTTCGGTGAAGTCAATAATAGTAAGTTATGTGGGATATACTGCCCAAACGATCACGATCTCAACTGGGAACACATACAATGTGGCTTTGGATGAGGACGCAAACTTGCTGAGTGATGTTGTCGTAACTGGTTATCAACGTATCGAGAGAAGGAAGCTTACCTCTTCAGTTTCGCGTGTAGAGGCTGAGGACATAATACAAGTGGGTGCGCCAAGCGTTGACCAACTGTTGGCAGGACAAATTGCGGGGGTTGTGGCATCTCCCACCACTGGAGCACCTGGGGCAGCAAGTAAGATACGAATTAGAGGTACAGTTTCACTTTCGGGTTCTTCCGATCCACTATGGGTATTGGATGGTATTCCATTAGAAGGAAATGATATACCTAAGGATTTTAGTGACTCAGATAATATTGACAATCTGAGCAATGTTTCTATAGCTGGACTAAATCCAAACGACATTCAAGATATTACAATTCTGAAAGATGCTGCGGCTACTGCCATTTATGGTGCGCGTGCTGCCAATGGTGTGATTGTAGTGACCACGAAGAAGGGAAAGACTGGAAAGATGCGTATTAATTTCACTTCAGACTTGTTTCATACTTTTAGACCTCAGTTTGATAGATTGAACCTGATGAATGCCAATCAAAAAGTAGATTTTGAAATAGGGTTGTTACGAGATCCTTATCATAACTATCGAAGCGAGAATGGTGAAGTAGCAAGGATACTAAAGAGTATTGGTCAGCTAAACTCTTTAATTAATAGCGGCTTTAATAGTATTTCAACTGATGCCCAACAGCAAATAAATGCTCTGCGGAATCAAGGAGCAGACTGGTTTGATGAAATATATCGTTCTGTTGTCAATCAGCAATATGGATTAAGCTTGTCAGGGGGTAGCGATATTGCTAACTATTATTTTAGTACAGGATATTACACAGAACAAGGAACTACTCGTGGCACATCGTTTGATAGATTTAATGTTACTCTCAATACAGACTTTAAAATCTCTTCAAAACTGAAATTTGGTGTTGGTCTTTTTGCTAATCAAAATGATCGTAAATCATATCTTGTGAATGGAACATTTACCAACCCACAAAACTATACAAGAAGGGTAAATCCATATTTGAATATCTACGACGATAATGGTAAATACATTTACGACCCCGATTTGATGAATACAAGCGATTTGCCGATTCCATTCAACTATATCGAGGAACAACGCAACTCGGATTATTTCTTAACCTCACAGTCTCTTAAAACAATCTTTGATGTGGAATATAAATTGTTTCCATCGTAAGCATCCCATAATCCCCGTCTTTTACAAATTTGAATAATCCCCGACCTTT
>CAZNRT010000057.1:0-17597 GCA_964575445.1 uncultured Proteiniphilum sp.
GTTTCCGAGTCATGAAAACCATCGAAAGTACTTTGTTTGGATGGTTTCCGAGTCATGAAAACCATCGAAAGTACTTTGTTTCGATGGTTTCCGAGTCATGAAAACCATCGAAAGTACTTTACTTGGATGGTTTCCGAGTCATGAAAACTATCGAAAGTACTTTGTGTGATTAACTAAAGATGAAAAATGTAATGCAAGATAAGTGCAAAATTGCAGAAGGCAAAGCGATTAATAAAGTGTTTTATATCAAGGCGTTGCTTCATAAATATTAACAAGCATTGCGAAATTAAGGTAACACTATTAATTCATAAAAAAATAGAGAGTGTCTCAAAACAATTGGACACCCTCTATAATGAAAAATACATATTGTTTGTTTAACCTAAAACTCAACCAATTCTTTTAAAAGAACTACAGGGATTGTTCCCTTTACTACCATTTGTGGGTCTTTTTTCTCTTGTGGAAATGCATACACGGTACGAGTTACTGCCACAGTTGCAATCAAGTTTCCTTTATTGTCAACAATAGGTCCTCCGCTTGATCCTACCGCATAATCGGCTGTAATTTCCATTTCTGGTATTGCTTTTGACCCTTTTAGAAATGTGCTCTGAAGATTATTTCTTCCTACAATACCTTTAGTAAAGTAGAACAACATATTGAAAGGATTGCTTAGAATAAACACATCATCGCCCACTTGAGCATCCTCTCCAAATGGAATAGGAATTAGCTTGTCTCCAGCAGTATCTACCCTTACTATAGCGAGGTCATGATCTTTGGAAGTTGATACTACTTCAACAACTGAATAAGCTCTACCATTTGCTAATTTCACTAACATGGAGTAATTTTTATCCCCACCCTTAATATATGATTCAATAACGTGATGATTCGTTACAATCAGTCCGCTTTCATCTATAACATATCCCGAAGATGAGCCCACATGCTTAGCATCGCATTGCCCACAATCATATGATATTCCAAAAGCAACTGTCGAAAGTTTAAGTCTTTTATAAACTTCTTGCGTAGTCAAGACTTTCTTGTTGGGTTTGGTGCCATTAATTTTAATTACTTTTCCTTCAACTTGTTTGAGTTGTTTTTGAGCATCATCAATGCTTAAAAAATTCTTAGTTTGAAATATACTATCTGCCTGTTTTTCAAATTTCATCAAGAAAGCATCTTGATTAAAGAAGTGCGAACCATCTAAGTATTCTTTCTTGTTTTGAGCACTCATCGAGAGTGCGATTGTTGCTGTCATTAACAGAACAATTAAATTGTGGATTTTCATTTTAGTGATGTTTAATTTAATATTTGATTAAATACAGTTCTGATTTGTGATGAACTTGGACGTGGAGCATTATACATCATCAGTTTTCCCTCAGTATCGTATAGTAAAAATTGAGGTATTCCAGTAATGTTCATTATTTTGTCAAGCTCAGAATTGCCAATCTCCCATTGATTCCCTTTTAGACTCAGTTCTTCCACTTTTTTAAGCCATGATTTTTTGTCTGAGTCGAGAGAGATACTTACAAACTCAATATTTTTATCTGCATAGTCATGTTCGAGTTTTATAAGATGGGGCACTTCGCCAATACATGGGGCACACCATGAAGCCCACAAATCTATATATATGTATTTGCCTCTGAACTTGTTCAGACTTACCTCATTGCCATTAATATCTTTGAAAACCACTTCGGGCATTTCGCTACCCATACTGGTGTAAAACAAATTACTAAAGCTTCTAATTAGTTTTTTCTCCAAATTTGAGTCATTTAATAGTGATACTAATTTAGAAAACTCAGCTTTGTCGGTATTAAAGCTCTCTTTGTCAATTATCTTATATGATGTAATGTATTTAGACATCATGCTTTCAAGCAAGTTATTCTTAATAGGTTCGTACAAAGTTTGTTTAGTAATAATTTCAATTTTCTTTTCAATATCCGATAGAGTTTTCTTTCCATTAGGACTGATATTTGCTACATAGTCAAAGTATTTATCTAAATTGCTTATGCCATTATATAAGGTAAGAGTCCAGTGATTATTTACAGCATTAAGGTAATCCTCAGGGATACTATATGAACTGCTGTTGTCATTACTATTAAGTGCTACATTAATGTAATTGTTGTATGACGCTGCTTTGAGGTATTCTAAAACACTACTATTTGTGATATTGTTCTCATTAATCAAGCTATCTGCTTTTAGTAGATAATCATTTGCGTCAAATGTTACTTCAGAGACTTTGCTCTCAGACATGAATTTTTTTCTCCGCATTATATTTGAAAATGATGAATACTCAATAAGAGATTTATTTTCTGATGAGATATCAGAATCTAATACCGTTACATAGTTCGAGTCTGAATAGCTAATCTTAATGCTCTCTTTATTTTTAGTAATGATAAGAGGAAAAGAAGCACCTATTTGTTTGTCACGTTTTACTGGCATGAAGGTGGCTTGAATCCACTCTAAGTTTGATTTGTTATTCCAAACAAAAGAGCCATCTTCATTCAATGTGATTTCCTCTCCTTGGTGTGGGATACTCTTACCCACAATAATTGGAGAAATGTATGCCAAATAATTATTGTCGAAAGATGTTTCAAATGAAATAACTGATTGAGCTGATTGTGCAATCAGCTCAATTGTAGAGAAAGCAATAATAACTGCTCCTATAATAATCTTAGTAAATACTTTGTTCATTTCTTATTTCTTGTTTTTATATAGTAGTTTAACTGGTTTGTCTGAGATTCCGATAAATTGACCAATCTTCTTACCTGTCTCAATATTGTAGATTAGTACAGAGCCTTTCTTGCCAGATGCATTATTGTCATATACGCCCACAAATAGCTCTTTGCCCTCATTGTTTTTAGCTAAATAAGTAATATCTCCAGCTACATCAATTGTTAATAAAGGTGGGTTTGAAAAGTTTGTGCCTGAGTAATACCATTGATATACATTGTTGCCCTCTACATATAGTAGCTTAAATAGCTTTTCATCTAACATTGTTACAGATGTTTTGTTAGGAGTAGGTCCATCAGGTGTGAAGGTTTCTTTCTCTAATATTTCTAATGGAACGCCGAAGTACACTTGGATGTATGGTCCAAATACAGTTCTTACATAATTGTTGCTATTAGGATGCTTAGTTAGTGTGTATGTTTTATTGTTTGCACCAAAGAAGGTTCTCAATTCTTGCCCTATCAATTCATCTTTTGAGCTACTATTTGTGTACCATATATTCCAAAGTCTTGATGCATTTTGATCCCAAAAATAATTCATTGTAAAATTCAAGTCGCCTACAAAATGAGTTTTGGGTTCTAATTTTACTGTATTATTGAAAGCAGTATTCATAAGCACAAGATGTTCTTTTGTTGCCAAATTAAATAGCTTGCCGCTTCTTGTCATTACTATTGAACTAACAGCAGCGTTGTCGGGAATATTGAGTCTGAAAGGCTTGAAATCTGGAAACTCAGGTGCAGTTATTTTTCCTTCCTCTTCAAAAGTTTGACCATTAATGATTGCAATACTACCAGTTTCTTCAGATGATATAAAAAATTGTGACCCCCTCTTTACGATATCAGTAGCACCCTTATCTAAAGACTTGCCCTCATTGTTTAATTTGAAAGCATCTGTATCAATTTCATCCTTAGATGTATCTTCTATACTCTTGTCTGGATGCCTTTTAATAAATCCTAAAGAGCTATTTTTTGAATCATCCTCACTAAGAATAAGTAAGCCTTCCTCATAAGGAGAGTTCACTCTCAATTTAAACACCTTGTAAGTGCTACCATCTTCGTTGTATGCTCTAAAGCGAACTAAGAAAGTGCCAAGATGTGTACCAGTGTATTTAAATTCCTTTTCAGCAGAGTAGGTCTTTTGATCAATTTCCCACTCATAGTTAAGTGATTTATCTTTATTGGTTTGTTGAATGACAGGATCTATTGTTAGAACATCATTTTTATCAATTTCGATAGTTTCAAGATTGTATTTGCCAAAATCAATCTCAATTTCGGAAATATTGTTGATGTCAGATGTTGTTTTGTCGCTGTAACATGCTTGTAGAGCAACTGACAAAGCTATTATGATAAACAAATATTTTTTCATATTCATATTTTTCTTTTTCTTAATATTAATAACCTAAAGGTCTCGGAATAGTTACTCCTAAACTAGGGTTCTCTTCCATGAAATATTGATATAGTGGAATCAGAATATACTTAGTCATGCTTTGATCATAATCCCAAGGCCAACCATATTGCACATTCTTCAAATCCTTTCCAAATTCTGCAACCATATTTTTGTATGTGCTTGGAACAGTTACTTCCATATTTCTAAATAGCTCAATAAACTTTATATAAGTCAACGGATTCCATTTTCCAAGTTTGAAGTCTGGCCATGTAGGTTTTCCTTGCCAGTCTTTCCAGTCTGGAGGATCAACTCGATTATTAAAGTATATAACTATGCTTTTGTACTTTTCATTTACTGGTGCAAAATTCTGATTTTCTACCAAATTTATTGCAACTCTGTAATTGTTATTACCCTCAAGGGCACTACGTTTAATTTTTAGATTGAGATAAGCATTAATAGAGTCTTTCTCGACAGTAAATGCATTATCTAAGTCATAATGAACAGACTTTTCGGCAGTAGTTTTATCATTGTTAATCTTTATTTCAAATGCTCTTTGTTCTGAAGATTTATTGCCCATTACTCTTAATGGAACTTTAAGTGTATATTCAGTTACCTCTATTGGTGTAACGCCAAAAGAGTATGTGATACTGTCCTTCTGAAAATATAATCCAGTTTTCCAATTGTTAGTATCAGCAAGATTGCCTTCTTCACATGATGATAGTCCCGCTATCATACAAGATAAAAGTAAGCTAAATGCAAATAGAGTTTTTATTGATTTCATATAGTCTTGTTTTTTATTTTTTCTTAGGGTTATACTCTAATTCATCAAAAGGTATTGGCCAGACATATATAGAATTGCTAGCCTCTACTATAGTGTTATCCGTTTTTTTGATGTTCAAGTTTAGACGTTTCATATTTAAGAATGTTTGTCCTTCACCAATAAATTCCTTGTATCTTTCGTCAGTTATTCTTTCAATTGTTAGGATTTTTTCATTAGCCTCAGTTCTGTCTTGAAGACCAATGAGCCCTCTTGATTCAAGAACTGTATCAAAATAGTCGGCAGCTTGCTGAGGATTTGATGTAATAAGAGACTCGGCAAGTATATAATACATTTCTGGAAGTCTTATCATATTAATACCCTTGATGTATTCTTTAGGACGTTGATACTCTATATTATCAAGTTGATATAGATCTACTAATTTAATGAATCTAATGGTTCCAGCAGAAGTTGTTGGTGTTTTAAAGTAACCTTCCCATCTATAATCATGACCTTTCTGCTCTTTCTCATAAATTGATTTCATATCTTTTCTTGGATTATATGAAGAAAAAGTTACTTCTTGATAAAACCTTACACTAACAGTAGTATAATAGTCTGTAGAGTAAATGCCAAAAATAGTCTCTTTAGGATACAAAACACCTCTCATCTTTCCTTCTGCAATGTCTGATTTGCTCAACAGATCAAACTTTTTAGAATCAACAACCTTTTTTGCATAAATAGCTGCATTTTGGTAATCTCCTTTTGTAAAGTAAACTCTTGCCAAAGTAGCCTGCACAGCGTAAAGATTAAAGTGAGTTTCTCTATCTCTTATAAATGGCTCATCTGGATTCACCTTTGGATATGTATAATATTCTGCATCAGCAGCAAGCAATTTCTCTGCCTCTGTCAAATCATTAATAATAAGTTCGTATGCTTTGTTAGCCGACACAAAATCGCTTGGCGATAAAGCAAACTTAGTAGAATAGGGGATACCCTCAGCATTTGCATTTTTTTGAATGTTCTCAGTAAAATATCTAAGTATTTCAAAGTGCATAAAGGCTCTCAATCCTAAGGCTTCACCTTTGTATAGATTATAATATCTAAAGTCAGAGTCTGAGAATTTTTCTAAGCTAATAAGAACATTATTTACGTTGGCAATATTCTTGTAAGTTTCAAGCCACACATTATAAATAGCATCTTCGACCAACGAATTGGTGTAGTTGTAGGTGGTCACTTGGTTTACAAACTCATTTCCGAAACACTCAAAATATTGCGCAAGCACTTCACTCATTTGATGAGATTGGCTCATACCGTATAAACCTCTTGTTCTAAGGCTTGCATATGCACCATATAAAGCACTTTCAAAACCTTTATCGTTTTTCAGTAATTGAGGTCCAGGCAATTCACCGTCAGGTCTAATGTCAAGAAAGCTGTTACAACCTGTTTGAAACATTAACGTTAAAGCAATCAGGCTTACATATATTATATTAATAATCTTCTTTTTCATTTCTATATTGGTTTTTAAAATAATGCAATAATATTAATATCTAATCCACGGCTATATAGATAGCTCGTTCCTCTCTCCATTCTCACCGTTGATAATCTGAACAGATCGTTCATGCCTAATCCTATAGATAGTTTTCGTGCACCTATTTTGGCAGCAATAGGAGTATCAAATTCGTATGCCAAATTGAATCGCTGTAGATTTAGAGTATTCTCTTTCTCCACAAATCTGGTTGTTTGTTTTGGCATTGATTGATCTTTAATGTCTTTATAATCTGCAATATCACCTGATTCTTTCCAGCGACTGTCAAATACTCTTATATCTGCATTAAATTTAGGATTGGCTCCCTCTACTTTGCTTGCACGAGTGGTATTGTATATATATCCACCATATCTAACTCCTAAATATGCTGATGCCGTAAAGTTTTTGTAGCGCACATTAGCAAAGAAGTTGCCAGAAACAACAGGAAGTTGGTCGCCCACATTTACTTTATCGACGGGATCATAAGTAAAGGTCAAATCTCCATTTCTTTTGATATATATTTCTTGACCCGTTGCTGGATCAATACCTCCCGATTTAACAACTTTCAATGAAGTTGTGGATTGCCCTTCTTGAAATTGTGGTAGTGGTTTTAACGATTGGATTTCATTATTTATTTGATTTTGATATTCAAGTGCATTACTAATCTTTAAAATTTTATTTCTGTTGTGCATAATGTTTGAACCAAGTTGCAATGAAAAATTTTTGTTGCTTATTACATATCCATCAATCTTCACCTCAATACCTTTATTCTCCATCTCTCCCAAGTTGTCTTTGCCAGATGTAACTCCTGTTGAAGGTGCCACAGTTTTATCGATTAGCAAGTCTGTGGTTTTTCTTAAATATAAATCTGCAACAATATTGAACTTTCTATTGAGTATGCTTACATCAGTACCAATATTGTAATTCATTGTTCTCTCCCATGTCAAATCGGGGTTACCAATAGTGATGGGAATAGCACCAATGCCATTAAGATAAATCAAGTTGTTTTGGAATTGATAAGTTGTTAATGCCTGATAAGGTGAAAAATTCACTTTTCCAGTATATCCCATACTTCCTCTTATTTTCAACAGATCAAACATCTCTTTGTTAACGAATGATTCGTTATGAATATTCCACCCTATACCAGATGACCAGAACTGTCCGTATCTGTTGTTTACTCCAAACTTTGATGAACCTGATACCTGGTAAACTCCATCAACATAATATCTATTTTTGTAAGAGTAGTTTAGGTTAAGAAATGCACCTACATCAGCACTCAAAGTTTGGTTTCCGCTTGGTTTTTCGCCTGTTGGATATGAGGATACAAAGTTGATAAAACTTAATGCATCAGCATAAATACCGATACCTCTGAAAGCTGCGGTTCTAATATCTTCTTTGGTGATATTTCCCCCAAGGTTGGTAGTTAGCAGGCTATTATTGTCAAAAAACTTATTGTATGAGGCAACAACGTTTCCTGAATAAGTCAACCCTTTTTTATTTGTATGTGACAATGATCCTCTTTTGGATAAATCCTCTTCTTTCTTGTAAATCCCTGACTCTGGTGAAATATATTTTTCACCACTCATATTCTGCAAAGTTATATTCCAGTGTGTAGTAACTCTAAAATTATCATCAATATTCCACCTTGCGTCAAAATCATTACTCAACGATTGCGTATTGCTTTTGTCAAATGAACCAAGATTGGCTTCGTATAATGGGTTTGCTTGATCCCATGATAATGTTTTTTTAAATTGTCCGTATGAATCGTATATTCTATCGTATGGATTAATTTGGGTATATTGTGAAAAAGAACCATAAGGTGTTTCTTTTAGATCAACTCTATTGAATGTCGTTCTATTAGTAAACGAAAATCCTTGTGGAGCATAGTGCTCAAGCATAAATCCTAAAGAATACCTTTTGCGGAAGTCTTTTTTCATTACACCTTCTGTATTTCCAAATCTTCCTATCACCTCATAACGAGTACCAGATGACCCTCCCGAAAGTCTTACAGAGTGATCGTGCGAAACTCCTATTCTCGATGGTTGTGACATCCAATCTGTGTTGACGCCTCTTCTTACTTCTTTAAATCGTTCGTTGTATAGCTTGTCAAGTTCGTATTGTTCATTTACGTCGCTGTTGCTATACAACCCCGCCATTCTTTCGTACTCTAACTTTTGATAGCTATTTAGTAGTTTATAGTCACTGAAATCAGGGAATTGCAAACTTCCTGTCATATTGTATGCCACTCTCATCTTGCCTTCGGCTACCTTCGAACGCTCTATTACTATAACGCCATTTGCTGCCTTAGCTCCATATAATGCCGCAGCAGAAGCATCTTTCAAAACTGTAATTGTCTCGATCTCATTAATGTCCATATCGTACAAGTCTTGTAGAGTCACTACTGTTCCATCACGAATAATTAGAGGTTGATTTACCGACTGATCTTCATTCGCAAACGAAGTTACACCACGCACAAGAATGTCGGGAAGTCTGTTAGGGTTCGATCCTGATTCTCTCGACTCTAAAGTAACAAGACCAGGGGTAAGCATTGATAATGCTTCAATTACATTTGTGGGCGACACAGACTTAAGCTCTTCTCCAGTATATGAAATTGATGATCCCGTAAAGCTCGATTTGCTTTTTGTGAAGAATCCAGTTACAACTACTTCACCTATTTCTGAAATATCCTCATCAAGAACAACTGCCATAACTTTACTTTCACTAACTATTACCTCTTTATTCTTAAAACCAATATATGTAAATTGGAGCACTGCTCCATCTCCTGATTGACCATCTATTGGTACTTCAAGCTTGAACTTGCCATTTATATCTGTAGTAGTACCATGAGTGGTTCCTTTTACTAAAATTGTTACACCGATCAATGGCTCAGCATCCTTTGTCATAACGGTTCCTTCAATTTTTATTCCTTTTTCTTGCTGATAAATATCATGCTTTTTAGAAACCATATTCATGTTTTCTAAAAGGGATATAATTATCTGTTTGTCAACAACATTATATCTTAGATTTGAGTTGTTCACAATTCTATTTAATATTTCTTCCAGATTGTCAGAAGTAATATTAAGATTAATCCTGCGTCCCAATTCTTTCTCAACATTCGATGAATAAAGAAACTTATAATTGCTATGTTTCTCAATCTCGTTGAATGCTTGTTTTACAGTTTTGCTGTTGATACTAATAGTGTTAATCTCTTGCGAGAATGTATTAGCAATCGCTGGTGTCAGCGATAACAGCATAAACACACAAATAATTCGTAACGCTTGTCTTGCCTTGTTTCTATAATCAAAGACCTGATTACTCATAATTAAATTACCTTTCATACATGTTAATTATTAAATTAATTCTTAGTCGTTTTCTTTTGTCTTGTTTGATATTATTATTGTTTTATCATCAATCAAATATTTAGTAGAAGTAATTATCGAAATTGTTTGTAGTACATTCTCTATATTATCTGATAGTATAAGTTTGCCATTACACTTGATGTTATTAATATTTTTACTGTTGTCATGGTTGAAAGTAAGGTTATAATATCTCTCAAGTTGATTCAGCACATCGATCATAGGAGTGTTGTTAAATAACAAATACCCATCACGCCAACTTGTGTATAGCTCTGTATTGACAATTTGTTTTGTTATAGAATTATCGCTTCCAATTAATGCTTTTTCGTTAGGAGTTATATAAAATGGAGAAGACCCATTATTGGTTTCAATACTTACGCTACCTTCCACTAAAACTACATTTTGATGTTCATTTTCATAAGCCGATACATTGAAGCTGGTGCCATGTACTCTAACTTTCATTTTGCTTGTTTGCACAACGAAAGGTTTTGTAGCATCTGGCGTCACTTCCAAAAAACATTCTCCTTTTGATAGTATAATATTTCGTTGATGCGTTTCAAATTTTGATGGAAACTCAATACTACTCCCAGAGTTGATCCAGATAACACTATTGTCTGACAATTTTATTTTTGAACGCTTGCCCTGTGGAACTACAATTTTGTTCATCTTGATTTCATTGGAAGAATCATCTTTGTTTACCACCTCCTTATCAACTCTAATTTCTCCTTCATCACTTAGCTCAATGTCTATATCCTGATTGTACGTAATGATTTTGTCACCCACCAAGAGCTGAATATCTGATTCTTCGTGTATATTGCCTACAATATCTTCTTGGTTAGCTTCATTGATAGCCGAGGGCTTGTTTAGTATTAGCGACAATGTTATTGATGTTGATACTACAAGAATAAAGATTGCCACATACTTTAGCCACACCTTCATAGCAATTGTTTTGCTTTTTGGCTTAGTCCTTTCATTCAGAGATTTGCTGATATTGCTAATTAGATAGTCTCTTTCAATAGAAGTTAGTCCATCATTCTTAAAATATTTTTTTTGCAAATAACTATCAGCAGTATCAATTTCAACTAATAGATTTGGGTCTTCGATTATCTTTTTGTTCCAATAATCGCCCAACTCTTCTGTAGGGAATAATCTCCATTGAAGAAATAGATCATCTTGAAGGAGTTCTGTATGATTTTTCAATTTTGCCATTAATTTTTGTTTATATATGAAAACATATTACACATTCTATTAGAGAGACAAGTGTTAACATCATTTGTTCCCTTTTGTAAGAGAAAAAATGAATTTATAGGCAAATTAATAATATTATCGTGATTTTTTATTTTATTCGTAGGCTTTTCATGGCTTTATGAATCAATTTTCTACAAGCTCCAGGAGTTATTTTCATGATTTGAGCTATGTGGTCATAATCATATTCTTCAACATAGCGCAGATATACTATTTCGTATTGACGTTTTGTCAGTGTTTTTAATAGTTTTTCAACTTTGTCTTTTACTATCTGTTCCTGCTCTTCTGTTAGCAAGTAATTATCTGCCTCATCTGTTTCATCATGAGTATGCTCTATCTCACTTAGATTAATGTCAAAGTTCGATTTTTTCTTAGCTGAATTAATTAGAGTGTTGCGTAGGGCTCGGAAAAGATAGAACTTCATGTTCTGTATTCTATCAGGCTCAGTAGTGTTGTCAGCATATAGCTTTATAAAGACGTCATGTATTGCATCCATAACGAGATGTCGTTCAAAGCCCAAATGTATAGCATAAGCAAAAAGATCATCAACGTATCTATTGTACAAATACTCTATTTCGTTTTCGAGAGACATATATCGGGGGTTTCTTTTTATTTTTAGCTTACAAAATAAAGCATTATTGATTAAATAAAAAAACTTTTTAGTTTCTATGCGATCTAAAGTTAATGCCAATTCTATCATTTAACCCCACTGGTATGATATTATTATAGAACAATTGTTGTTCCGATTTATATTGCTCAAAGTATATAATAACAAATTTTTTATGTACGTTTGCTTTGTCAGTATAATAAGCTGCTGTGTGATATAAATTAAATGTAATATTTTGATATGAAAAAGCTTCAAATTGAGATTCCTATTATTCTGCCAGGCGTTCCTGATGATAAAGATGCTTGCGTGCAAAACTTTATAAAAGTAATTCGTGAAGAAAAAGGTGTTGAGGATGTACATGTTGCCGAAGCCAAAAATGGTGGCGTGCCTAAGCTTTGTTTTCATTACAACCCAAGCAAGATTTCGATAAGTCGTATAAGACTGTTGGCAAAACAAGTGGGAACCTCAATCACAGAGCAGATCGGGCATCAGCTGTTAGAGGTTAAGGGTGTGAGGCATACACGGCATGCCCGAACTATTGAGCAATCTTTGCGAAGCTTAGAAGGTATGCTCGAGATTTCAGTATCATTGTCGGGCATGGTGAGGGTCGAGTATAACAAAGCTTTTTTGAATGACAACAAGGTTATAGATGCTCTGAAGAAAGAGGGATTGACTATCCCTAATACTGCAGTAAATGCGGCGAGATATTTAAAGCAAGTAGGTAAATATAGCGATGAGAACAAAAAGGAGCACGACCATGAACACGATCATTCTCATAGTGGCATATTGGGCGAAAAGACGGATTTGTATTTCTCAATAATTTCTGGGATTTTCCTTGCAATAGGTTTTGTGCTTTCGTTTATAGATGTAGTACCTTCCTGGCTCACCGTTGGGTCATTTGTAGTGTCATATCTCTTTGGTGGATATTACACCCTGTTAGAGTCGATAGAAAGTCTTAGCAAAAAGAGTTTTGAAGTTGATTTGCTTATGCTTGTAGCTGCAGTTGGAGCTGCTTCCTTAGGCAAATGGACTGAAGGTGCACTTCTTCTTTTCCTGTTTAGCATGGGGCATGCTCTTGAGCATCATGCTATGAATAAGGCTCGAAAATCTATTAAAGCATTATCGGGTCTTGCTCCCAAAACTGCATTGTTGAAAGTAAACGGCAGTGTCAAAGAGATCAATATAGATCAAATCAAGATTAGTGATACAATAGTGGTAAGACCTGATAGCAAAATCCCAGTAGATGGTGTGGTGATATTTGGACATAGCAGCGTTGATCAATCTGCTATTACTGGCGAAAGCATGCCAGTGGATAAATACCCAGTAGGGGATACTACTATTGATTACTCTAAGCAATCTAATATTAATAATGATAATAGAGTGTATGCTGGAACTATTAATGGTAGTGGCTCGATAGAAGTTCAGGTAATTAGGTTGGCTAAAGATACAACGCTTTCTCGGCTGATAGCATTGGTAAACGAGGCTCAAACCCAAAAGTCGCCAACGCAAAGATTTACAGATAAGTTCGAGAAATACTTTGTGCCTTCAGTTTTAGGATTGGTCGTTATATTAATAGGAGCTTTTTTGGTTATAGACGAAACGTTTGGTGATAGTTTCTATCGAGCCATGACGGTGTTGGTTGCCTCCAGTCCATGCGCATTAGCAATATCCACTCCCAGTGCTGTGCTCAGTGGTGTGGCAAGGGCTGCCAAGGGTGGGGTGCTAATAAAAGGTGGCAGACCATTGGAAGATTTGGGCATGTTGTCTGCCATTGCATTTGATAAAACAGGCACTCTCACTGAAGGCAAACCAAAGCTTACTGATGTGGTAACATTTGGTGGTATCTCTGAAATACAACTTCTGCAAATAGCAGTGGCAGTGGAAAGCCTTAGCGATCATCCTTTGGCTCGAGCAATAGTGAGAGATGGCACAGCTCGCATTGATGGTGAATTATACAATCATGCTCAAAACTTGGAGTCTGTAGCAGGCAAGGGTATCAAAGCAACTCTCAATGGCGACATTATATATATAGGCAACTTAGTGTTGCACAAAGATATTGATGAAGTGAAGCCCGATGAGACTATTGCCAGCAAGATGCAAGCATTAGAAGAGAAGGGAAACACCACAATGCTCGTTCGTCGCAATGATGAGTATATAGGCATTATAGCTCTTATGGATATCCCTCGTGAAGAGGCTAAAGAGACATTGCGTGCATTAAAAAGTATGGGGATAAGGAGAATGATAATGCTTACGGGAGATAATCAGAAAGTAGCCAATGCCGTTGCCGATGAGATTGGTATCACTGATGCTTGGGGCGGTTTGCTTCCAGAGGAGAAAGTGAACGCAATAAAAAGCCTAAAGGCTAATGAGCTAAAGGTGGCAATGGTGGGCGATGGTGTCAATGATGCTCCCGCCATGGCTCACAGCACTGTGGGTATTGCCATGGGTGCAGCCAGCTCTGATGTGGCTTTGGAGACTGCTGATATAGCCTTGATGGGCAACACTCTTGATACGCTTCCATTTGCCATTGGGCTTAGTCGCAAAACAAGACAAATCATCAAGCAGAACCTCTGGATTAGCCTTGGCATGGTAGCCCTGCTCATCCCCGCCACCATCTTTGGTTTTGCCAATATGGCAGTGGCAGTGGTGCTTCATGAGGGTTCTACCCTGGTGGTGGTGTTTAATGCGCTGAGGTTGTTGGGGTATAGGAAATGATTAATTGTTTAACTGTTGTATCTTTATACTATTACCTCCCAATGCCCGTAACGATTGCTGCCAACTCTTTTTATGATATTATTCTTTTTAAGAGTATCTAAGTTTTTATCTATTGCAGTGGTACTTATTCCAATAGTTTTAGCCATTTCCTTTTTGCTAATATTGGGATTATCAGCTATAAGCTTTACAATTTTTTGTTGGCTTTCTACCAACCCATCTACCAACCCATCTACCAACCCATCTACCAACCCATTTTTAGCTTGTGTTATATAGATTTGTTTGGCAGATGGGAAGATTACCCTCAAAAAGTTTTCGGAAAACCTGAATGAATCCTTAGGATATGATTGCAATATTCTTGGAATGCCAGATCCTAATTGCTCTACTAATTCCAAATCTTTAAATATACGCATCAACTCTTTATTTCTAAGGATTGATACACCATCAAAAAACTCATCTTCTGACAGCCCCTCAGGCAAACTACCATAAGAAGTAATCTCTATACGATCATCGAAAATCTCAAATTTTGGAGCAACTTCGCGTGTATAATCATTATGCACCATGGCATTAATAACAGCCTCTCGCAAAGCAATATCATTCCATAATTTGGTCTCTTGTCTCGTAGTAGATGTGATTTTTGTTAGAGTTCTGTTCTCTACATTCAATTTCTGCAACACCTGATAAGTGGCCTTAATAATAGATTCATAGCCATACTCATTACTTTCTACAAGATCCACGCGGTTTAATCCCTTGTAACGTGCCACCTTCACCGAAATATTGTTAATATCGTTTATTAGATACGAAACATAGTTGTAGCTTCCATCCTCAGTGAGAAGCTCCAAATTACGAGCAAACTGCTCATTCAAGTTTTTACCAATGGATTGGTAGTATATTTGTAATTGCTGAAACTGTAATTCCTTTTTGGGAGATTTCATTGTTCCAATAGAGTTTCGGATACGCCTACTAAAAAGATATTCAATTTGACGTGTAGGCATAGGCTCAGATGAGCTTCCCACTCTAATAAAGACCCCCTTTTCCGAAAGTCCATACTTCTTGATATAATAAGGCTTTTCATAACCACCCGCAACAATGAGTCTTATTACATTCTTATTCTCTCGTTTTTCAACTATCAAATCAAAAAGGCCCAAACAAGATGGCAGTATGTTGTTTTTCAATCTATTCTTAATCAATAATTGACTTTGGTCAACATTATCAATCCCAATCACATCACCTGACTTATCAATACCTATATATATAGCACCACCTTCATTAGAATTGAGAAAAGCAACAACTTCCCTCTCCAACTCTGGAGTGATTATCTTTTTATATTCAATATGTTTGTTTTCTGTCATCATTTGCTATTATTTTCTGTTATTAGGTGATGTTAGAGTCTTAACTCTAACTGCAATCCAGAACATGAGGCTTTATAGATTAATTACAAATATACTTCTTATTTTCCAGTATGCAATTGGAGACCACAATTTGTGACTTCCATTATTTAATTCATTTTCAAGTTTAATAGCTTTGAACTTTCATCTAATTATTATAAAGGGTATATATATACGTATATGCCGAGCAAAAGCGTGAATTGGTGAGCAAAACGAATCGAGAAATCTGTTTACTCAATTGCTTAACTGTATAATTATTGATGTTTATAATCTTTACGGCGGTAAACTTTACGGCGGTAAAGATTGTTGTATCTTTAAAATACTATATATATATGAGGTTTTATAATAGAGAAAAGGAACTTGAATCACTAAATGAGGTTAGACAAATATCGTTTAGCGTACACTCTCAACTAACGGTACTTACTGGACGAAGACGTATTGGAAAGACTAGTTTGATATACAAAAGCTGTGAGGGCTTGCCCACTGTTTATCTTTTCGTAAGTAGAAGCAATGAAGCAGATTTATGTGGTAGATTTACTGCTGAAATTAGACAATCTCTAAATATTTATGTTCCCGAAGTAAATACATTTTCCGAGCTATTTCATTTCTTAATGGACTTGGGAACCCGTATGAAGTATGATTTAGTGATTGATGAATTTCAAGAGTTTTATTATATCAATCCCGAAATATATAGTCTAATGCAAAACACATGGGATAGATATCGAAAAAACACCCATGTCAATCTTATTGTTAGTGGCTCGGTTTATACTCTTATGAACAAAATATTTAAAGATGTAAAGGAGCCTCTTTATGGTAGGGCTGATGCAATTATGAAGCTAACGCCATTTACTACAGGTGTACTAAAAGAGATTTTAGAAGATCATAAGAGTGATTATACTCCCGATGATTTACTTGCCCTTTATACTTTCACAGGTGGAGTTCCAAAATATATCGAACAATTAATGGATAGAGGTTGCACCGACATGAATAGCATGGTTGATTTTATGTTGAAACCCGACTCTCCATTTCTTACTGAAGGACATGCATTACTCATTCAGGAATTTGGCAAACAGTATGGCAATTATTTTTCTATCCTCTCTGCAATATCCAATGGAAGAAACACTTTGCAAGAGATGGAAGCAGTGCTGGGAGGTATAAGTTTGGGTGGTCAGTTAAAGCGTTTGGAAGAGGATTATGACCTGATTCAAAAAATGCGACCAATATTCTCAAAACCAAACTCCAAAACTGTCAGATATGAGATATCCGATCAATTCCTTCTTTTCTGGTTCCGCTATTTTATCAAGTATCAGCAATATATTGAGATACAAAACTACGAGCATCTTGCTGATATTATCAAGAAAGACTACAACACCTTTTCGGGATTAGCTCTTGAACAATATTTTCGTCAACAGCTTATCGAAAGCAAAAAATTCTCAAACATTGGGTCGTGGTGGCAAGGTAAGGGTAGTGACAACCAAGACGAAATTGATATTGTAGCCATTTATGCCGAACAAAAACGAGCATTGGTGATAGAAGTCAAAAGACAATCTAAGAATTTCAAGCCCGAACTATTTTCTCAAAAGGTTGAAGCACTTCGCAAGAAAGCTTTAGCCAACTATGATATCGAAAGCAAATTGATGACGCTGGAAGATATTATATGATTTGAAATATTACTCGCAATTTTTTGACTTGCGGGGCACACTTGGGGGGTGACTTATTCGGTATTCAAACACCGTTCAAAAGGTGATTGAATACCATAATACCAATCCGTGCTATCTTTTAGTCTATCTTACTTTAGCATTATTTTGCTTGAAAAGACTGGAGAAAATCAATTAAGATATTATGCCAGAAACTCCAACTAAAACCACCACTTGGGTGGTATATTGGAAGAATATAAACT
>CAZNRT010000058.1:0-14192 GCA_964575445.1 uncultured Proteiniphilum sp.
GTAAAATAAGTAAGCTATTCGTTTAGCAATAGACAATAATTAATTATATAATCGCAGTAAGACAGGAAATGTCTTATTGCGATTTTTTTTATCTCACTTTCTCCTTATACTGTTTCCATCTATTCATTACGTTTTGCACATAATTTACTGTTTCATCAGCCCTAAAGTATCCAGAATTGCAGACAGGGTCTTTGTAGTATTGCTCTAATCGCTTTAGTTGCAGGTATTTTTCGACATTACCTTCCCACACATCTTTGTCGGCATTATATTTTTCTGCAAGTGCTCTTGCATCAGTGATGTGTCCGATGCCTCCATTATATGAAGCAAGTGCAAATTTGATTTTTTCTTCTTTATCATTAATAGATGAAAATGTGTCTATTAGTTTTCTGAGGTACTGTGCACCCAATTCAATATTTATTTCGGGAATATATAGTTCATCGCTCCCAACTCCCATTGATCTGGCTGTGGCGGGCATTAGCCCCATCAGTCCGCCAGCACCTGCCCATGACTTCACTTCAGGATCAAAAGTGGATTCATGAAAAGATATTGATGCAAGTAGCTGCCATTCCAATTTGTATTTGCTTGCATACTCCTTGAAATATTTATCCCAATGTGATATTTGGGCAGGTGATAATAAGGATATGTATGTTGATTGGGTGTCATTATGAAAGCCCTTTGACTCTTCAAAATATCTTTTGGCAAATCGTATTTGCGTATTCTCTTTATTGGATTTGTCAAACCAAGCATTTAGAGAGTCAGCAAGTATTGGTGAGTCCTTTCTTACTACCCACGATGTGCGTTGATCAAAACTAATAGGTAAATCGATATCAATATTCCTGAAATATGTATGATTTAATCTTGCTACATTATTTTCAGCTATTGTATATTTAATTTTGCCTCTTGATACCATTCTAATTAAATCCTCTACTACTAATGTATCGCCATCCACATGTTTAATCCCAATGCCACCACCAAGCTCATTATTTAGGTTTCTCATTCTGGCTTCATACTTCGAGTCATGCAAAACAAATACATCTTCGCCAATGAGCTCTGTGACATCATTGATTAGGGTATCTGTTTTTTCATTTCGTTGTATTAATACCTGATGCGATATTTCTGAAAGACCACAATATAATACTGAGTCTTTCATTTCATTCTCTATTGGCATACCATAAGCTATGACATCACCCTCATTGCTGTTTAGCATTTGGTAGAGTGCTGTATTATTTGGTGCAACAATAATTTTTAGCTCTAATCCTTTTTCGTCTGCAAAGCTCTTTATCATGTCGTAATGATATCCCATTTCTTGATCACGATAAATGAAATATGAGGTAGATGTATTGAGAGTTATAACACGCAATGTGTCCCTTTCCATTATTTTTTCATAATCGCCCATCTCTTTAACCGCTGAGCCTTTGCAAGAAACAAAGACAATTACAAATATCAAGGTTTTAATAATTGTATTAATGAAAAGGTTGGTGAATCTGTCAGAGGAGGTTCTCATTGCATTTTATATTTTATATTGCATTTTATAGTATAATACTATTGCTCTTTGAGCATACCTAATTCATCAGAGGTCATAAACTCAACATCAGGCCATCGCCTTACTATTTTTGTTAGTAGCTCCTTAAACAACTTTAAGTTATTACTGCTATTTGAGGGGTGAATCGAGCCGATGAAGTTTAATCTGTGAGTAGATATTATAGCGGGCATTTTCCAAGAGAATGCTTGGTCAATTTTATATAAACAATCATTGATGCTGTCTGTCATTTTTGGTTGTGATGGCTCAAAGTCACAATTTCTTATGAGGTAAATCAAACCAGCTTTGCTTTTCATACCAACTAATGAGTTGTTTCTTCCCTTAAATGAAGTGTCATCGTCTATTGGTATAGATTGATAATGTGTCCCTTGAAGAAATCTGACGCTATTTTCAACAAGTGTAGATTCTATTTCTAATGGCCAGGTGTAGGTGGTGGGGATAAATGATAGCGATCTATACTTGAAAGTATTTTCAAACATGTCGAGCCCCTCCTTAATAATACGCTTGAACTCATCGATATCTTCATCCAATCCTGAGTTGAACGCACCCATATAGTTGAAGTCAATTTCAGGGGATGTAGCTGAGGTTAATCCAAAGGTTCCGTAATCAAATCCTATCCGTGTAGCACCAACTCCATTTTTAAGATCATCCATCCACTTTTTCACATATAGATGTTCGCGACCATGAAATTGAGGATGAAACAAATTATTGTTGATACCCTCTTGCCACATATCGAATGATTTTTCAGTAGAAGGATTTCTTTTAAGCGTCTCAGTGAATGGCTCAAAATAGTATTTCTCAAAGTCGCTTTCTCTTATTTTGATTAAGTCAGGATTTGCCATTATTGTATTGGCGGTGAGGATAGGATGCCTTCCATTTTTGTCTTTGACTGATGAGAGTACTTCAAATAAAGATGCAAGCTCGCTGGGTGTTGCAAGATTGTCATATTTGCAATAATCGTCTCTGTCCACTCTAATTCCGAGGTTAAGAAACTTCGTATATATTTCTTTCGACGGCATTCTTATACAGCCCCAATCATCAGACTCTATTACTACTATCTTACGTTCCGTTTTCCATCCTCGCCATCTATAGATATGCCTTTTTATTTTTTCTTTGATGTTCTTCATATGCCCTTTGATGCTTTGGGTTTAGAGTGGTCTGATAATGTGAAAAATATTAGTGTCAGATACAATCATCTGTTTTTATACATGGTTTCATAATACTTCTGATAATCTCCATGTGTCACATTATCCAACCATTCTTGGTTGTCTAAATACCATCTTACAGTAATCTCTATTCCTTCTTCAAATTGCAGTGATGGTTCCCAGCCAAGCTCTTTCTTTAGCTTTGTAGAGTCTATAGCGTATCTAAGATCGTGTCCTGCTCTATCAGTTACGTAGGTTATAAGCTTTTCTGATTCTCCTTCTTTGCGTCCCAACAATCGATCTACAGTTTTGATGATTACTTTTATCAGATCTATGTTTGTCCACTCATTGAATCCCCCAATATTATATGTTTCTCTCAATTTTCCTTTATGAAAAATAATGTCGATAGCCCGAGCATGATCATCAACCCATAGCCAATCGCGGACATTCTCTCCTTTTCCATAGACGGGTAGGGGTTTGTTGTGACAAATATTATTAATAAATAGTGGAATTAGCTTTTCAGGGAATTGATGACTACCATAATTATTTGAGCAGTTAGATATAATGATAGGTAATTGATGGGTGTCAAAATATGCACGTACAAAATGGTCGGATGCCGCTTTCGATGCCGAGTATGGTGAGTGAGGATCGTAAGGTGTCTTTTCGGTAAACAGACTATCATCGAAATCTAAATCTCCATATACCTCATCAGTTGATACATGGTAGAATATATTCCTATATTCTCTATCTATTGCTTGTTGCGACCATTGTCTTCTTGCAGCTTCAAGTAAATTCAAGGTTCCTATTACATTAGTGTGTGCAAATGCAAACGGGTCTTTAATACTTCTGTCAACGTGACTCTCTGCAGCAAGGTGTATTACTCCGTTTATGTTGTACTGTTTGAAGATTTCTTGAATATGATCAAAGTCACATATATCAGCTTTCACAAAAACATAATTGCTTGCATCCTCAATATCTTTTAGATTTGATAAGTTGCCAGCATATGTAAGTTTATCGATGTTTATAATACGATAGTCAGGGTAGTTGTTCACAAGTCTTCGCACAACATGAGATCCAATAAATCCTGCACCTCCAGTAATTAAAATGTTTCTTCTATTATTGATGTCTTTCATTATCTCTTATGTTTATTTATTGAACAAAAATGCGAACAGATTGTTTTTCATGTCCTTTTCTGATAATATAATCTCTTCTTTTGGTATTTTCCAGTCGATATTTAATTGCGGGTCGTTCCATAAAATGGCTCCCTCAGATTCAGGGTGATAATAGTTGTCACATTTATATTGGAAAATAGCTTCATCGCTTAACACTGAGAATCCATGTGCAAATCCTTTAGGAATGAACAATTGTCTTTTATTCTCCTCTGACAATTCTATAGCTACGTGTTGTCCAAAGGTAGGTGACTCCCTTCGAATATCAACAGCTACATCCCACACGACTCCTTTTATCACTCTCACTAATTTTGCTTGCGAGTAAGGGGGATTCTGATAATGAAGACCACGAACTACGCCGTACTTTGATTTAGATTCATTTTCTTGCACAAATTTCACATCACAAACTTTCTCACGGAACCTCTTTTCCGAAAAAGATTCCATAAAATATCCGCGAGTGTCTCCATAAACTGTTGGTTCGATAATTACCAACCCGTCAATATGTGTTTGAATAACTTTCATTTGTATTTACTAAATATAATAAGAGCTGTTATTGTTTCGTTGAATAGTCAATTAATTTGTAAAGATATTGCCCATAATCATTGTTCTTCATGGTGCTGGCTATTTCTTTTATCCTTGAATTGTCAATCCAGCCGTTTCTCCAAGCTATTTCTTCAAGGCAGGCAATCTTTAATCCTTGTCTTTTTTCTAAAACCTCAATAAATGTTGAGGCTTCAAATAGAGAGTCGTGTGTGCCAGTATCTAACCAAGCAAAACCACGTCTAAATATTTGAACATTTAATGTGTCATCTTGCAAGAAGGTTTGATTTACAGTGGTTATTTCCAATTCACCTCGCTGAGATGGTTTAATGGTTTTGGCAATTTCAACCACATTGTTTGGGTAGAAATACAATCCGACCACTGCATAGTTTGATTTAGGTGTCTTAGGTTTCTCTTCAATACTAAGAGCTTTCCCGCTTTTATCAAAATCAACAACTCCATATCTTTCTGGATCGTTTACCCAATACCCGAAAACTGTGGCTTTATTGTTTTCTTTTGCGTCTATTACAGCTTGCTTTATTAAATCAGTAAGCCCAATGCCGTGAAAAATATTATCGCCAAGAATCAGACAAACGCAATCGTCGCCAATAAACCCTTCTCCAATAATAAATGCTTGAGCCAACCCATCTGGTGATGGTTGCTCCGCAAATTCAAATTTTACCCCGTAATCAGACCCATCTCCTAACAGACGTTTGAATCCTGGCAAATCATCTGGTGTAGAAATGATTAAAATATCTCTTATTCCAGCAAGCATCAGTACTGAAATCGGATAGTAGATCATTGGCTTGTTGTATATTGGTATCAATTGTTTAGATATCCCTTTTGTTAAGGGATAAAGTCTGGTTCCAGAACCACCTGCAAGTACTATTCCTTTCATAATATTTTAATTTTGTTAGTATAATGATGAGCAAAATTAATAAATAATAATGTGTTTGATGGTTTTATTAGGGGTTTTTTCTCGACGTGTTGTTTTTCAGTGTTTAATATTTCAAGTTTTGTAGCTATCTTTGCCTTTTAGATAATTTGTAATATATGAATGAATATGAAGCATATTAGTTTGTTTCTCACCCTATTAATGATATTAGTAACTGGTTTTAGATCTTCTGCCCAAGATATTAGAAGTTCCGAATTATTTGAAAATATTACTGATATTGAAAAGCTTGTCCAGCAAAACGTAAGCCTTTCGCAGCAATCACAAATATCCTCTTTACCTACTCCAAATATTGGTAATAATACTAAACAATACGAGGATTTATCATTTGTGAAGATCAAAGTGCGGGGTGGGCTTACTTCGTTAGATTCTTTGTATTTTAGAAATGAGAATGGTACTTTGCAATTACCCACACTTATCACTAACGAGATTCCCACTTGGATGACACTCAGGGATACTATTATAGTGGATCCTCTCTTTTTGCCAATTGTTTTTAATGGGGTAATTCTTCCAGATGACCTGAAGTTCTTTTCTTCAGATGCTAATGTTAAAAATACAGGAACTCTTATTTCTGCTGATAAAACCTTTGCACCTCGTTTAGCTCATGCTGATTTTATGAGAAATAGGCGTTTAGATTATTATCGAACATATCCTGATAGAATAAAATATTCGATACTTGATTTTGATAATGAACCTATGATTGGAAGTGATAAAGATGTGTTAGAGAGTTATAATCCATTTAAAGAGTTGATTTCTACAGAAACGAGCTTTTCTTTAAAAACACCAACTGTAGATGGAGCTAATATAAAAAGAAAATATTGGACACGAAATGGTGACCATGCATTGCAGTTCTCTCAAAATTATTTTTCACCAAACTGGCATAAAGGTGGTACAAATAACTTCAATATCATCAATAGGCATACATTGAGATTTAATTATAAAAAGAATAAAATCAGATTTAATAATACTATAGAGGCGAGGTTAGCTTTAATGACTGCCCCTGATGACACAGTGCGTAATTATAGAATTAGCGATGACCTATTGCGCTATACGGCTGACTTTGGTATTGATGCTTTCGGAAAGCATTGGTCATACTCAACCAATATTGATACTAAGACTCAGTTCTTCCCTAATTACCCAACAAATTCAACTAAGGCTCAATCTGCTTTTTTTGCTCCACTATATGCAAGTGGTGGTATAGGTTTGAAATATAATTTGGATAAAAAATCAGAGAAAGTACGTCATCGCAGGGTTCGCTTAAGTTTTAACTTTGACCCCGCCTCAGTGAGCTTTAGATATGTTGGTAGAGATGATATTGATATTAAGAGATATGGTATAGAAGAAGGAAAGAAACATAAATTAGATCTCGGATCTACTATTACTGGTAATCTAATTTTTGATTTCAATAAATACATTAGTTTAAATAGCAGGATGAGATACTTTACCAGTTATCATAAGGTTGAGGGTGAGTTAGAAAACACGCTGAATATGGCATTGACAAATGCATTTTCTACAAGTTTGTTTATTCACCTGCGCTTTGATGATGGTGTGCCTGCCGACCCAAAGTTCAAATATTTGCAGGTAACAGAACTACTAAGTTTTGGGCTGAACTATAAGTGGTAACAATGTTTTGTGAAATATCAAGCCAATCAAAATGAAAACCCATTAAGAAATTGCTCAGTCTTCATTCTCCTTTTTCCAGACAGCTGTAAATCTAAAACTTCTATAAAGCCATCTTTCACTGCAATGTGTAGGGTGGCTTTGTTGTCAGTAATTACTTTGCCTATACTAATATTGTGTGCTTCTTGTATAGGTTTTGTCTCAAAAATCTTAAACGTATATTTCTCATTGTTCACCTCAAGCTCTGTCCAAGCAGCTGGATAGGGCGATAGACCCCGTACAAAATTATGGACTTCATGAGCAGTTTTTGACCAATCAATCTCGCATGTTTCTTTGAATATTTTTGGTGCCAATTTCAATTCATTTGCCTCTTTGTAGAAGTTACTCTGTGGTTGAGACTCTATTTGTTCGTCAATTACTGCATCTAAGGTTTTCATAACCAATCTTGCTCCAACCGTCATAAGTTTATCGTGAATATCCTCAACATTGTCGTTGCCTGCAATTTCAACTCTTTCTTGAAAAATAATTTCACCAGTATCAATTTCGTGTTTCAAGAAGAAAGTGGTAACTCCAGTTTCCTTCTCTCCATTTATGATAGCCCAATTGATAGGTGCTGCACCCCTATATTGAGGAAGAAGAGACCCGTGTAGATTGAAAGTGCCTAATGGTGGCATATTCCAAACAACCTCGGGAAGCATTCTAAATGCAACTACAACTTGAATGTCTGCTCTTAATCTCTTCAATTCTTCAAGAAAGCTTTCATCCCTTAGCTTCTCTGGTTGTAAAATAGTGAGCCCCTGTGATAATGCGTATTCTTTTACTGCAGATGGTTGTAGTTTATATCCTCTTCCTGCTGGTCTGTCAGGTGCAGTTATTACACCTACAATGTTGTAATTGTTTTCTACCAATACTTTCAGTGACTCTACTGCAAACCCAGGAGTACCCATAAATACAATACGTAAATCTTTTTTTTCCATTGCTATTTCATTCATTTGTTGTTGAAGCAATACAAAAGTATGAAACTTATACATAAGCATCAATTGTTATACACATAAAAAATAGGGTATCCCATCAATCAAGGATACCCTATTCAATATATGATTTGAAAGCAAAAGCTTGTCTAATTTACTCTAAATGTCTCATCTCCATCTACAAAGAATTTTACAATCTGTGTGGCAGCAGCCAAGCCCGCATTTACATTAGCTTCGCCAGTTTGTGCTCCACATTTCTTTGCTGAGGCTAAGTATCTATTACCATATTTAGTAGTCATTTCGTCGTGGGCAGTTGCTTTGGTGTCAGTTGCATATTTAAATTTAGGACGCTCATCCATAATCCTAATTAAATCATCCTCATTTATAACTTCCTTTCTGGCAGTATTAATAACAATGCCATTATTGGGCAATCTGCTTAGCAAGTTATAATTAATGCTGCCTTTTGTTTTTTCGTTGTTAGGCATATGCAATGAGATGATATCGCACTTATCGTATAGCTCCTCTGGAGATTGAACGGCAGTGACATTATACTTCCTACCCATTTCAGGGTTTTTAGCCAAAGAGGGAGAGTATGCATATACTTCCATGCCAAAACCTTGAGCTATTTTGGCAGTTATTTTTGCAATGTGTCCAAAGGCGTGAAGTCCCAACCTCTTTCCCTTCAGCTCCATTCCGCTTGTGCCATCATACCCAGAGCGTGCCACATATATTAGCATTCCAAATACTAATTCTGCAACCGCATTCGAGTTCTGACCAGGAGTATTCATAACGCAAACTCCATTGTTAGTAGCAGTTTCAATGTCAACATTGTCATATCCTGAGCCTGCCCTAACCACAATTTTCATATCCTTAGCAGCGTTGAGAACTTCTGCATCTGCTTTGTCACTACGCACTATAAGTGCATTAGCAAATTGTACAGCTTCAAGTAGCTCTTTTTTTTCTTTGTAATTTTCTAACAGCAGTGGCTCAAAACCTGCATTTTCAATAATCTCTTTGATTTGTTGCACCGCAACAGGAGCAAAAGGCTTTTCTGTAGCAATTAAAATCTTCATAAATAATAAGTGGTTTAAGATTAATAAATTATTGTAAGTGTGATATTGGATTAATTATGTGTTCGGTTTTATATCACCACCGAACTGAGCAGTTCGGTAGTGATTGTAAATTATAGAATGTGAATAAACTGTATCTTACAGATTATTTTCAAACTCTTTCATGCAGTCAACCAATGCTTGTACACCCTCTTTTGGCATAGCATTATAAATAGAAGCACGGTATCCCCCAATTGAGCGATGTCCTTTTATACCCGACATGCCTCTCTCTGTAGCGTACTTAAGGAACACTGGTTCTAATTCTTTATACTCATCTTTCATAACAAAGCAAACGTTCATCAACGAACGATCCTCTACTTCCGCAGTTCCTTTAAAAATCTTGCTGCTATCAATAGCATTGTATAAAATTGCTGCTTTTTCTTTGTTAATATTCTCCATTGCACTTAGTCCGCCAAGTTCTTTAAGCCAGCGCAAAGTGTGCATGGCAGAGTATATTGGTAATACTGGTGGAGTATTGAACATTGAACCCTCTTTGATATGAGTGCGATAATCAAGCATTGTAGGTATCATTCTACTAACCTTGCCCAATATTTCATCTTTAACAATAACAAAGGCTACTCCAGCAGGTGCCAAGTTCTTTTGTGCGCCACCATATATAAGTGCATACTTGGAAACATCAATTGGACGAGAAAAAATGTCAGACGACATATCAGCAACTAATGGCACGGGACTGTCTAAATCCTTATGAATTTGAGTTCCATATATAGTGTTGTTGGTAGTTATATGGAAATAATCAGCATCTGTAGGGATGACATAATCTTTTGGAATATAATTGAAGGTAGTGTCTTTGGATGAGGCTACTTCCACCGCCTCTCCAAATAGTTTAGCTTCCTTCAATGCTTTGCTAGCCCAAGTTCCTGTATTGAGGTATGCAGATTTCTTCTCCATAAGATTATATGGAACCATGCAAAACTGCAAGCTTGCACCGCCACCAAGGAAAAGAACTGAGTATCCTTCTGGAATTTGTAACAACTCTTTAAAAAGAGCTACAGCTTCATCTATTACTGCTTGAAAGTCTTTAGAGCGGTGGCTTATTTCTAAGATTGAGAGACCAATGCCATTTAAGTTTTTAACTGCTTCTGCCGTTTTATCAATAGTAACTTGCGGAAGAATTGAAGGTCCAGCACTAAAATTGTAAATCTTCATAACACGATTGTTTTAAGTTGTAATTTAAGGATTATAAGATGTTAATTCTCTTCAATAATAATGAAACAAAGATATAAGATAAAATGAAAGTAGCAAAGAGATTTCAAATAAAAACACCTATATTTGCATTTCCTATATTTCAAACAATGAACTCATCATATCCATCAATTTTATTAGAGAACGCAGTAAACGAATTTGCAAAGCTGCCAGGTATTGGACGAAAAACGGCTTTACGCTTAGTATTACATCTTCTAAGGCAAGAGGATTCTTTTGTTGAAGATTTCGCTCAGGCATTGGTTACTCTAAAGCATGAAGTCAAATATTGCAAAAGCTGCTATAATATTTCTGACACTGAGTTGTGCTCTATTTGTTCAGATAAATTGCGTGATGCATCCACAATCTGTGTGGTAGAAAATATTAGAGAAGTGATGGCTATCGAAAATACAGTGCAGTTTAGGGGGTTATATCATGTGCTTGGAGGTATTATTTCTCCAATCGATGGGATAGGTCCTTCAGATATTCGTATCGCTGATCTTGAAGAACGCATTAGATCGGGGATGGTCAAAGAGGTTATTCTCGCACTTAGTGCCACTATGGAGGGGGATACAACAAATTTCTATATCTATCGTAAGCTCCAACAATATGATGTTAAAGTAAGTATCATAGCACGTGGCGTATCTGTAGGTGATGAGATAGAATATGCTGATGAGATTACCCTAGGACGTTCTATAATGAACAGAACACCGTTTGATGATTCCTACAAGTTAATATCTAAATAAATTCAATCTACATGGAGAAAATAATCAAAGATCTCAACTACCATTATTACATTAGCTTCGGTGTTTTAGCTTTCCTATTCATATTAGCATTGAGTGGACTAATCAGTTTTGTCGTTGGTACTAATGTGGGTGTTATTACAGAGAGATATTCTATAGGATTAACATTGATAGCTATACCAGTTGCTTTAAAGCTTTTTGCTGATATCCTGAGAAAACACCCATCTAATTCTGAACTAATAACTGTCGAGAAAGTATATAAGAAAGCAAGTCTTTCACGGCTTTACATTCTAAACGTTATGACATTTATAAATATTATACTCTATGCAATATCTCATAATATGAATTTTGTTTGGCTGACGGTAGTATTGTTCATAGTGTATATTTTTTGCAAGCCTTCACATGTTGAGTTGGAGTCTCTAATGATTAAGGAGGAGGGGCAAGAGGATAATGATTGATTTTTTTGCCAATTCAGATATTTATCTTCGAGCATTAGAGCCAGAAGATATGGATTTGCTATATAAGTGGGAAAACGATACCCGTCTATGGCAAAAGGGTGGCTCTATTACTCCTTTCTCACGTTATGTAATTAGGCAATACATAGCAAACTCAGATCAAGATATTTATGAGATAAAGCAACTGCGTATGATAGTCGTAGAGAGAGAAAGTGAAATTGCTGTAGGTACTATCGACTTGTATGAATTTGACGCCCTCAATAAACGTGCTGGTATAGGGATATTGATTGATGATAATTATCAGCGGCGTGGATATGGAATACAGGCTCTCCAATGTATAGAGAGATACGCATTCAATCATTTACATCTGCATCAGATTTATGCTTACATTGCTGTCGATAATTTGGCAAGTATTTCAATTTTTGCAAAAGCTGGATACTCAGAAACAGCACAGCTGAAGCAATGGCTTGCCAATAACAAATCATTTGTTGATGTGGTTGTAATGCAGAAACTTAATAAATAATATAAATAATTTCAAGAATAAAAATATGTACGAAGATATCAAGAAGGCAGTCGAGGTGTTAAAGAATGGTGGAATTATTCTTTATCCCACCGATACAATTTGGGGTATTGGCTGTGATGCTACCAACGAGGAGGCAGTCAGAAAGATTTATGAAATAAAGCAACGAGATGATTCTAAGTCAATGCTGGTTTTATTAGATAATCCAGTTAAGTTGCAATCTTATGTGGAAGAGGTTCCAGATATAGCTTGGGACTTAATAGAACTTACAGACAAGCCTCTAACCATTATTTATGATGGTGCACAAAACTTGGCTTCCAACCTTATTGCCGAAGATGGCTCTATTGGTATAAGAATTACTGAAGAAGAGTTTTCGTTGAAGTTGTGTCAGCAATTCAGAAAGCCTATAGTTTCTACATCAGCCAATATTAGCGGAACTCCATCTCCAACTATTTTTAAAGATATATCTGATGAAATCAAGGAATCGGTTGATTATGTAGTAAAGTACCGTCAGAAAGAAAATCAAAAATCCAAACCTTCCAGCATCATGAAAATATCTAAGAGTGGTACAATTCAGATAATTAGGAAGTAACTTAAAGTGTAGAAATGGACATTAATCGTATTCATGCAAAATTGCATTTGTGGCGTAGAGATCATATCAAGGAGAGTCATTTCCTGTTGTTTACATGCTTTATTGTAGGAATACTTACTGCCATTGCGGCTCACGTTCTCAAGATGTCTGTACATTTTATACACCATTTTCTTACTAATAATTTCTCGCAAACTGGAGCCAACTATCTCTATTTAGTCTATCCTATTGTTGGGATTCTTTTGGCAGGTTTGTATGTTAGATATTTGGTTAAAGATGACATCAGTCATGGTGTAACCAAGATTCTTCATTCCATTTCTCAACGCAAAAGTCGTATTAAATCACACAATATGTACTCATCGTTGGTGGCAAGTTCTATCACTATCGGATTTGGTGGTTCGGTTGGGGCTGAGGCACCTATAGTTCTCACTGGTTCTGCGATAGGCTCTAATGTTGGACGCTTTTTTAAATTAGATCAGCGCAATCTGATGTTACTAGTTGGATGTGGCGCTGCTGGTGCCATTGCCGGTATTTTCAAGGCACCTATTGCTGGTATTCTTTTTGTAATTGAAGTGTTGTTGTTAGATTTAACAATGTCATCAATCCTCCCATTGCTCATTACTGCTGTTACTGCTACCACTATTTCCTATATGCTTACAGGCACAAATGCTATGTTCGCATATTCGCAGGTAGAGGCTTTTGAGTTAGAGCGGATTCCTTATGTGCTACTATTAGGCGTCGTGTGTGGTTTTTTATCTCTTTATGTAACTTGGTCAATGGGCAAGAATGAAGATTTTTTTGCTACACTCAAGCCATGGCGTCGTTTTGTGGTTGGTGGACTCACTCTTAGTATATTAATTTTCTTCTTTCCTCCCATGTATGGTGAGGGCTATAGCTCTATTGACACTCTGCTTGCTGGGGGAGATAAGTTTATGGAATTGCTTAATGGTAGCCCTTTTTATAGTCTTCGGAGCAGATGGGGCATTGTAGTGTTTCTTGTTTTAGTGCTGCTATTTAAGATATTTGCTACCAGTGCTACCAATGGAGGTGGTGGTACAGGAGGAATATTTGCTCCAACACTCTTTCTCGGCAGTGTTTTGGGTTTTGTCTATTCTTATTCTATTAATGAGCTTGGTTTTTCTTTACATCTACCTCAGGAAAACTTCGCATTATTGGGTATGGCTGGAGTGATGGCTGGAGTGATGCATGCACCTCTCACAGGTACTTTTCTTATTGCTGAACTAACTGGTGGCTATGAGCTGTTCCTACCTCTTATGATGGTTTCCCTTACTTCATATGCTACAATCAGGATTTTCAAAAAGCATAATATTTATGCTATGCGTCTGGCAAAAAAGGGTGAACTGATTACGCATCATAAAGATAAGGCTGTTCTCACTTTTTTGCGTATTGAAGAGATGTTAGAAACCAATATTCCAATACTTCATCCAGATATGACATTAGGTGATGTGGTCAAAGTTATTTCTACAAACAATCGCAATATATTTCCAGTGGTTGATGATATGGGCAAGCTTCAGGGTTTAGTCTTACTTAATGATATCCGAAACATTATGTTCCGCCCCGAGCTTTATGATCGTTTCAAGGTGAAGAAGTTTATGGTAGGTGCACCTGCCATAATCAA
>CAZNRT010000058.1:14292-17435 GCA_964575445.1 uncultured Proteiniphilum sp.
TTATCTTTATACCAAGTTTAAGACTATAAAAACGAACTGCCTATGATACCTGATTTTCCACCAGATTGCTGATTCCGCTTGTATCTGCTGATTGAGACAAGCTAAAAGAAACTAATGCGAGAATTAATCTATATTTTATGAACTTAAAACATGAAAACTTATGAAGTATCTAAAACTATTTATTTTTCTAATGCTCCCACTTATGGGATTTGCACAAAATGATAAACCTACCAAACAACACAAATTTGGTGTGGGTTTAGGCTACAACTTCAATTCTGTGATGGGTGATACTATTCGCCCGTTTGAAGTGTCGTTGAGATACAAACTGAATGATAAGCACACATTTCAGTTGTATGTTCCTATACGGATGAAGGAAAATGAAAATTACACATATAGTAAACTAAAAAATGCTGCTTTTTCTGAGAACCTTTGGGGTTTGGGAATAAAGTATGACCATTCATTCTTTAAGAGAAATGGTGTTGACTTCATACTAGGTTTAGATTTGGGATATCAAAATATGAATACAAATAACTTTAGAAATTATTATTATGACGATTATAGTATGATGGAAGAATGGAGGATAAAACGTGACGTGTTATATTTGGGAATACCAGTAGGACTTCGTTGCGTATTCGATAGATTTGGAATAGAAATGTGTTACGCTCCACGACTCAGCATATTGAAGTTAAAGGAGGATGGGTCTTATAGAGGTCTCGATATTGACACTGGTAAAGAGTGGTTGTCTGGATCATATGATGTTCCATTAAGAAAGCTAACTATGCTTGATCATTCCATTAGCTGTAGTTTGTTTGTTTATTTTTAAAATAGAGTGCTATGAAAAAAATAATACTAATGTGCATAATTTCTATTTGCTGTCACGAAGTTTATGCACAGATTTCAATACCCTTTAATAGCTCTGATAATTATGTATATCCAAAATCAAAATATACTTATTCAGTAAATGATAATATTGATGACGCGTATTGGACTACTACTAATGGATCTTTCTCAGCAAATGATTCAACAATTTATATTGAATATACATCCTTCGATGGGTTTAATGATGTGATTTGGAATGATATAAAGTGTATTGATGGAAAGTTGCCAGAAGGAACCTTGTTGTTACAAGCACGTAAAAGAGGAACAGATATCAAAGTACAAGCACAGAAAAAGGTTACTATTCTAACTGTAAACAATATGTCTTTGGGAGCTTTAAAAGCAAATAAAACTGTTATAGATATAGGAATAGATACTATCAATGTGCGGCTTCCAAGTGAACGAGTTAACTATTATGGAACGGATACAAAAATAGATAATTTTGAATGGACATTGCCTGAAGGATGGAAAAACACAAATGGAAATTCAGGTACATTTGTATTACAATCTACAAGTATGAATGTAATTACAGATGAGAATACAGAAGGTGAGATAAGAGTTAGAGCATTAAATAATTTCAATGGAGAGCATCTTATTAAAAGTAACTATTCATTAGTGCAAATTACTCGCAAAGGGTTAGACTTAGGCGAGTTTCCACAAACCGTGCCATTTGGTGAAACTAAAACATATACATTTAGTGTCATTGGGACTGGAACTTCTTTTGAGTGGGAAGCTCCAGATGGTTGGAGTATCAATGGAGGAGGAAATACTTATTCTGGAAGTAATGTTGTGCAAATAACTACCACAAAGTGTTCTACAAGTGCTAATGTTTAAGTGAGAATGACAAAAGGGAAGGATACATCGGATTGGGCTTATTTTCCAACAACTATGAACTTCCCCACTATTAATATTCCCGATGGAGAAATAACTCAATACAAAGAATCTACATTTTCATTGAATATACCAGATAGCGACATTGCTTCTGTAGAATGGTTTGCTGACGGAGAGTCTATTGAAACAACTATTGATAAGTCCGCATTTACATTTATGTTCATGCAACCAGGAATTGTGAATTTATCGGCTAAACTTCTACTAAAAGGGTGTACTAACACTGCTACAATTAAGGAAATTAATATAGAGGTACAGAAGGCACCAGAACCATACATATCTGGACCTTCTATTGTTCATGAAATAGATTCTTTTGAAATTATAAATCTTCCAAGCTTTGCTACCGTATCTTGGTATGTAAAAGATTTTTCACTCGCATCTATAAGTGATGATGGAGTACTTATTAGAAATGGAAATGCAAGAGGAAATTTAAAGATATTTGCAAAAGTATATATTAGTGATACTGATATATTAGATATAGACAAGATAGTTCACATAGGATTCCCAGACTTTTCTTTAAATGTAGTAGATTCAAGGCTATTTACAGAAGAAGAGATATTTCTTCCAGAGGTCTGTTACCAAGACCCAATAACGGGAGTTACTATATATAAAATGGTTTCAGTAATGGGGGATCCATACCACAAATATAGCGTGGAGCAAATTACTAATAATACAACTTTATACCTTTTTTGTCGGTACAAGTTTATTGCAGAACCTTTAGGTTTTTATGATTCAAAGGAAATATTTGAATATCAGTGGGCATACTCTTCATTGGATGATAATGGTTTTGAAGATGAAATAATATATTATCCTTCAGAAATACCTATGAAAAGAAAGAATAACTTGTTTCAATTGGATGGTGTTGTATATATAGGTATAGGGTCAATTGAATTAAAAGAACCGATACTACCCTTTGGCAATAGCGATAAAGAACAATATCCAAATGAACCGCCTATAGATGAGGAGTATATGGAGGTAGTAGTACCAGGATATATTCCTGAAGGGTTCCAATTTCCAAAACCGGGTCGTTATACTATTAAGCTTGTAGTTCTTAATAGGGGGTATAATAGTGAGGTTTATTCTGCCACAGTAAACGTCCTTTCTACTAACTCCAGACAAGTAGATACTTCTTCAATACAAATATCTCTTTTCCCCAATCCAGCTACTGATATGGTAACAATTCAAATGGAAGATAAATCTACGGAGCAGCAGAAAGAATCTACTCATAATACAAATAAAACCAACTCGTCAAATATTTCAGATATACAGATATGGAGTGCATTAACGATGATTAAGAGTTACAAAACAGACCAACTCACATATCAATTCTCTGTATCAGATTTACCTAAAGGTATGTACTTTGTGCGTATAATAAAAGA
>CAZNRT010000059.1:0-17193 GCA_964575445.1 uncultured Proteiniphilum sp.
ACTTCGAAAACCATTCAAACAAACTTGTCTGGATTCGCAAAATTTAAAAAAAGAATCATTCTCGACACAAACAATTCGATTAATATAGACCCTTAATACCGCAATGTTTGTTTTTATAAATTAGGAATGACACTGCGAAATTGAGGTTATACATATATACATTGGCATCTGCAAGGAGAGCTTAGACAACAATAATGATACAACAACATATCTAATACTTTTCATTTAATAGGAATAGATAATTTTAATATCACTTTCGTCACAAAAAGAAAAACATTATCTTTGAAGAAAATAATATATCACATTCTTCATATCCAAATATGAAGATTAAAAACAAATCATTTTTATTGTTATGAGAAATAAAGTACGTTGCCTGATTATTGGATCGGGACCTGCAGGCTATACTGCCGCTATTTATGCTTCAAGAGCTAACCTTGAACCAATGCTTTTTGAAGGGCTTCAACCAGGTGGACAACTAACAACCACTACTGAGGTTGAAAACTTTCCGGGATATCCTGAAGGAATCACAGGACCTGAAATGATGGAAGATCTCAAAAAACAAGCTGCTCGCTATGGAGCCGAAATATACCCTGGCAGAGCCACTTCGGTAGATTTTTCAGTAAAACCTTTTAAAGTAACTATTGACAAAGAGCACACTATTGAAGCAGACACAGTAATTATCTCTACTGGTGCCACTGCTAAGTATTTAGGATTGCCCGACGAAGACAAATATGCTGGACAAGGCGTTTCGGCTTGCGCCACTTGCGATGGATTCTTTTATCGCAAAAAGAAAGTAGCCGTAGTGGGTGGTGGTGACACTGCTTGCGAGGAAGCTACATACCTTTCAGGATTGGCAGACAAAGTATATATGATTGTACGCAAGGATCATCTTCGTGCCTCACAAATTATGCAAGAGAGGGTGATGAACAATCCAAAGATTGAAGTCCTTTTTGAACATAATACTATTGGTCTATTTGGAGAAAATGGAGTAGAAGGCGTTCACTTAGTAAAACGCATGGGACAACCTGATGAGGAAAAAGTGGATATCGCTATCGATGGCTTCTTCCTTGCTATTGGGCATACACCAAACACTGATATATTTAAAGACTATATTGATCTTGACGAAACTGGATACATCAATATCGAACACCCAACATCCAAAACAAATGTGGAGGGAGTATTTGCAGCAGGTGATGTTGCTGATACGTTGTATCGTCAAGCGGTTACCGCAGCTGGGATGGGATGTCGTGCAGCAATGGATGCAGAGAGATACCTTTCTGAGAAGGGACTATAAAACAGAGCAAGCTGGCTTACGCCACCATATATTATATAAACAAAAAAGGATGTCCGTTATGAGACATCCTTTTTTAGTATTTATCTTAGCGAAGCTTTATCGCACAATATATGTTATCACCACTCCATCTACTGCTGGCATCATTGTGGTTTTGAACCCTCTTTTGCGAAGAGCCTCAATTAGAGGAACTGGCAGAAAAGGAGAAATAAGCTCCATGCACTCATTCTCTTTCAGCTGCTGCGCCATATCAAGCACAGCATCTTTGGGATGATCGCCTGCATCAATAATAGGTCGCACATCAAGAGATAGCACAATTGGCATATCTGGCTTTATAAGTGCAACAGAATCTTTGCTATCAATATTGCCATTAACTACAATATCTTCAAGGATGGATAAGCCCGCCTCCTTCCTCAAAGCATCTACCATTTCTATAATAGACACACCACCCACTTTGGCAGCTTGTTGCAATGAAGTCACTTTAGCAACAGTTCTTCTCAACACAGGATTTTTGAGTGCTGCAAATGCAGAAGAGAATTGTTGTAATTTATCCTCCAATTCGGGATAATCTTTCAACAACTCTGCCACTTTAGTATCAGGAGTTATGTCAAGCCTATTTATTTTCATACGAAAGCAAACGTTGATCTCCCTGTAGCTCGCGCATCACTGTGATATCTTGAGTTACTTCCACAACTCCCAAATATTCCCCTTGAGGCGAACGCACAGCAGTGTATTCAATGTAAATAAATCTTCCATTGAAATTTGACATCCAAAAGACTGATTTGTTTTCCTTTCCAGCTTTGAAGTCTTCAAGAATTTGCTCCACGATATGAACACTCTTTGGAGGATGACACATACGCACATCACGACCAATGATTGAACGGTTTCTTTCGAAAACTCGATTTTGACTATGCGAAAAGAAACGTACCTTATCGTTTTTATCCACAAAGGTGATATCAATAGGAAGGTGAATAAATAGTGCTTCTAATTCTTCAATATTAAATGCACCTGAAGAGAGTCGAATAGCATCGGTAGCGACATACTCTTGTTTTTGTTTATACAACCCTTCGGGCTTCCACTCATGTTGAGGGTCTATCAAACAATATCCAAACTCGGTGGTCTCATTATATACTTTATACCACTCTTCTTCGGTAAGCGTATCCATTGTCATAGGAAAAAGTATCTCTTCCTCTTTCATTATCATACCGTCTATTTGCTCTATTGCGGGCTCAAGAACGAGTTTCACAATGGCATTTAACTCCTCTGCCAATGCAGTGCCTGTGGCTAAAGCTTCGTGTGCATTTTTTAGTAGCTCGCGAGTTTGGTCATGTTTGCCCCACATCACTTTTGGGGGACCCGTGATTCCGTGTTTCTCCAAATATGGAAATACAAGGTATTCCTTTCTCAAATAGTGCTTATCAATATCAGAAAGGCTATTGAATAGATTCTTTAGCTTAAAGATGTATTCCACCACCTCGTTGTCGTGTATTGACGATATTTCTCTTTTGAGCTCGTAATACTCTTCTATTTTCTCACCTATTGCAATATTTTCTTTACTAAAGGTATCGACTGGATGACCTGGGGGAACGGGTTGTGCATCTTGCAAATCAATACTTCCATCTAACACAGCGGTATGCAAGTCGCAAAACTCAAGTATCTCATCGGCAGTAAGTGCTTCTGCATTAATAAGCTCTTGTTCCACTTCCACCACTTCGTGATATGGAATATTGCGAAGTGCCTCTATCAATTGTTTGCGTAATACTTCAGGATTATCACCTTCGTGTAATCTTAAAAGAAGATGCTTCAATAGCTCTTTTCTTTGCTCTGGGGTATTATTAGTCATTGTATAATATATTTTTGAATTTTATGACTATTGTTTGATCATGGTCAATACCATCTTGAAGGGCTCAAGAGCATGTAGTGCATGCGGATGATTTGCTGGCATAATGATGCAATCTCCAGTCTTTAGCACATGCGGTTCGCCATCAATTTTTATCTCTGCAATACCATCTATTATATGCGCCATTGCATCATATGGAGATGTGTGCTCGGTTAATCCCTGATCTTTATCAAAGGAGAACAGAGTTACATTTCCTGACTTCTTTCTCATCACTTGTTTGCTAATCACTCCACCTGATGAATATTCAATTGAATTTTCCATTGAAAAAACTTTTCCATTTTCAAATGTTGCCATAATATTTTAATTTAATTGTTTAAGAATTTTGTTTTGAAATCAAGCACAAACATACAAATATAAATAGCATCAATTATCACATTACATACACTTTAAACCTATTTAACACCAAAAAGTCCGAATTAGAAATAACGAGTTTGTGATATAACATACAGATAGCAAAAAAAGAGTATGAAACAAAAAAGGGAAGCAATAATCAGGATGGTATAAGGACAAAAAAAAATAGAGATTAGATTTTCACCTAACTTCTATTCTTCTAATTTTTGTCGGGATGACAAGATTCGAACTTGCGACCACTCGCCCCCCAGACGAGTACTCTAAACCGGACTGAGCTACATCCCGAAAATTGTGAGTGCAAAGTTAATTTATATTTTCTATTTGGCAAAACATATCTCAAAAACATTTTTCTGAGGGCTTAACTTTGAATGTTAATTTATTATTCGTTTATTTGTATTCTCAAATATTATAAACAACGACATATAAATGGTATTTACAGCCAAACAACTTGCTGACTTTCTTAAAGGAGAAATTATTGGCAATCCAGATGCAGAAGTGGACAACTTTGCTAAAATCGAAGAAGGTAAACCTCGCACAATTTCTTTCCTTGCAAATCCGAAATATACCCAATATATATATGAAACTAAGGCGGATATAGTTTTAGTAAACAACGATTTCGTGGCAGAAAAAGAAATTGCAGCGACTCTAATAAAAGTGCCTAATGCATACGAAGCGTTGGGATCTTTATTAGAAATGGTAAATAGCCTAACACCCACAAAAGAAGGGATAGAAGAAATGTCATACATTTCAAAATCAGCCACCTTGGGAGACAAAGTATATGTTGGGGCATTTGCATATATAAGTGACAATACGACCATTGGAGATAACTCTAAAATATATCCGCATGCCTACATTGGTGACAACGTAAAGATTGGAGAAAATGTATCCATTTATTCAGGGGCAAAAATATATCACAATTGCGAAATAGGCAACAACTGCATCATTCACTCTGGCGCAGTGGTGGGCGCAGATGGCTTTGGATATAGCCACAACAATGGCATATATACAAAAATACAACAAATGGGAAATGTTGTAATCGAAGATAACGTGGAGATTGGTGCAAACACAACCATAGATCGCGCAGTGATGGGATCAACAATCATTAGAGAAGGTGTAAAGTTAGACAACTTGATAATGGTTGCCCACAACAGCGAGATTGGCAAAAACACTGTAATGGCTGCTCAAACAGGTGTCGCAGGTTCTACAAAAATTGGAGAGAACTGCATCTTAGGTGGTCAAGTAGGAATTGGTGGTCATATATCAATAGGCGACAGAACTCAAGTGGCAGCACAATCTGGAATAATCAGTAACACACCCCCCGACTCTCAATTAATGGGATCACCAGCGTATCATATCAAAAAGCATCTAAAGTCAGCGGTAATACAGCCCAAGCTCCCCGATATGTATCGCCAGATAGCAGCTTTGGAAAGAGAACTTAATGAGTTGAAAAAGCAGCTTTCGGAAAAGTAGAGCTTTTTTTACTAAAAAAACATAAGACAAAGATATTGTATTCGTTTTGAAAAACAATTGGTTGTATCTTTGCCTCAACGTCATCCATATAAATAAAAAAAAATGGTGAATCAAAGAACTTTAAAGCAGAGCTTTACACTTAGAGGTCAGGGTCTTCACACTGGCCACAAAATAGAAATCACATTCAATCCAGCTCCTATAGATTTTGGTTATAAAATTAAGCGAGTGGATTTAGAAAATCAGCCAATAATTGAAGCTTTAGCTGAGAATGTTGTGAACACACAGCGTGGCACAGTTTTAGGAGTTAATGGGGTTACCGTTAGCACAGTTGAACATGCACTTTCTGCATTATATGCTTATGGTATTGACAACTGCCTTATGGAAGTAAATGCTCCCGAATTTCCCATCATAGATGGTAGTGCTATAGAATATGTTGAAGCTATTGAAAAAGCAGGTATTGAAGAACAGGATAAAGATAAAGAAATATTTGTGGTAAGAGAAAAGATGGAAGTTTATGATCCCGAAACAGGTTCTAAGCTTACACTACTACCCGATGATTGTTTCTGTATAAATTCGAGCATTGAATTTGATTCTCAATATATACCAAATCAGTATGCTTGTTTAGAAGATCTTAAAGACTTCAAGAAAGAGATAGCAGCGGCGAGAACTTTTGTTTTTGTACGTGAGCTACAAAAATTGAGAGAAGCAGGATTAATAAAAGGCGGAAACTTAGACAACGCCATTGTTATCTACGAGCGCAAACTTCCTCAAGAAGAATTAGATGAAATAGCTGACGCATTGAATGTCCCACGCATGGATGCAAGCAATTTAGGATATCTAAATAAAAGACAGCTTTCATATCCAAATGAACCTGCTCGTCACAAGATATTAGATATTATTGGGGATATGTCGCTGGCTGGTCTTCAGATACAAGGGCGCATTATCGCTACTCGACCTGGACACAAGATTAACAATAAGTTGGCGCGACTTATACGTAAAGAAATCAAAAATAAAAACCGTATTCCCTACTACGACCCGCGCAAAGAACCACTAATGGATATCAATAAAATTAAGGATCTACTTCCACACAGATATCCAATACTAATGGTAGATAAGATAATTGAAAAAACTGACACATGCATTGTGGGAGTAAAAAACGTTACTAACAACGAGCACTTCTTCACAGGACATTTCCCTGACGAGCCTGTTATGCCAGGCGTACTGCAAGTTGAAGCAATGGCTCAAACTGGTGGACTTCTCGTATTATCTGGACTTGATGAACCCGAAAAATATTCAACTTATTTCTTGATGATTGACGGAGTAAAGTTTAGGAATAAAGTTGTGCCAGGCGATACAGTTATTTTCAAGGTAGAATTAACCAATGAACTTCGCAGGGGTATTGCTACTATGAGAGGAGTTGCTTTTGTTGGCAATAGGCTTGTTTCAGAAGCCTACTTCACTGCTCAGATTATAAAAAATAGATAACCACACAACACTTAAAAATCTATGAGTTCTATTTCTTCACTGGCTTTCGTACACCCAGAAGCCCAAATAGGCAAAAATGTTATCATTCATCCATTTGCCTTTGTCGATAAAAATGTAACAATTGATGACGGAACAGTTGTCATGCCCAATGCAACTATATTGTCGGGAGCCAGAATTGGCAAAAAATGCACTATATTCCCCAACTCTACTATCTCTGCCATACCTCAAGACTTGAAGTTCGCTGGGGAAGAGACAATCGTAATTGTGGGAGATGAGACAATCGTAAGAGAATGTGTGACCATCAATAGAGGAACCGCATCACGAGGCTCAACTATTGTTGGAAACAACTGTTTGTTGATGGCTTATAGTCATGTTGCTCATGACTGTATTTTAAAAGACTACGTTATCTTAGGCAATAGCACTCAGTTGGCTGGAGAAGTCGAGGTTGATGACTTTGCAATTATTAGTGGCGGATCGCTTGTTCATCAATTTTCTCGAATTGGAGCACACACGATGATACAAGGAGGATCAAAAGTGCCTAAAGATATACCACCATATACAATGGTTGGGAGAGAGCCACTAACTTATGTGGGATTAAATTTTGTAGGATTACGAAGAAGAGGCTTTAGTAGTGAAGTTATCAATCTTATTCAAGACACATATAGATTTATATATCTTTCTGGTCTTAATACTACTCAAGCAATAGAAAAAATAGAGATCGAGCTACCCGAGACAAAAGAAAAATCACACATTATTGACTTTATCAAAAGCTCAACACGAGGTATAATTCGTGGTAATATGGAGGGATAAAAAATGAGTCACATTACTCTCCCTGCTGAATGGCACAAGCAAAGCGGAATTTTAATTACATGGCCCCACATCAATACTGATTGGTGTGATATTCTGGATGAGGTCACATCTTGCTATATCTCTTTCTCGAAAGAGATAGTAAAGATAGAAATGTTATTAATAGTGTGTGCTGATGAAACTGAGGTTCTAAAACACTTCACTGAACATGAGCAAAAGAGTATAATTATCACTCAAATCAAAAGCAATGATACATGGGCAAGAGACCATGGTCCAATATCTGTGCTAATAAACAACCATCCCACAATTTTTGATTTCTGCTTTAATGGATGGGGATTAAAGTTTGCAGCCAATCACGACAACCAAATAACTAATCAACTATTTGCAAGCCAAATCTTCAATAGCAATACACGATACTCAAACAAGCTGGATTTTATACTTGAGGGTGGAGCTATTGAATCGGATGGTGAAGGCACGCTGCTAACAACATCTCAATGCCTTTTAGCCCCCAACCGCAATCAACCACTCTCGAAAGAAGAAATCGAAGAATATCTTACAAATATCTTTGGCTTGAAAAGAGTGTTATGGCTTAATCATGGGTATTTAGCTGGTGACGATACAGATAGTCATATAGATACTTTAGCCAGATTCTGCAATTATAATACTATAGCTTACGTTGCTTGCGATGACGAAGATGATGAACATTATGAGGAATTGAAGAAGATGGAAGAAGAGCTACAAGAGTTTAGAACACTAAGTGGCAATCCTTACAACCTCATCCCGCTTCCAATGGCAGATGCAGTAATATACGATGGATATAGACTCCCAGCAACTTATGCCAACTTTTTAATAATAAATGGAGCAGTACTTATGCCTACATATTCTTCAATAAAAGATGATGTTGCAAAAGAGCAACTTCAGAAAGCTTTTCCAAAGCATGAAATTATTGGAATAGATTGTCGCCCACTTATAAAACAGCATGGCTCACTACATTGCGTAACAATGCAATTGCCTGATGGTGTACTATAAATATATTTTGAGAGGTTTGAGATTGACTTTGTATTGTCTGTCTTAAACCTTTTGTTTTTATATTAATCTCTACTTACAACAATCACTTTATTGATTTTAAAACCTCAACTAAAATGAAAATTGGAATAATACAGCAATCAAATACATCTAACAGAGAAGAGAATATATCCAGATTATCAGCCAAAATAAAAGACTTGGCATCCAAAGGTGCTGAACTGATAGTGATGCAAGAACTTCATAACGGGCTTTATTTTTGTCAAACAGAAGATACCGACACTTTTGATCAGGCAGAAACAATTCCTGGATATTCTACTGATATATTTGGCAAAATTGCTAAGGAAGCGAGGACTGTTATTGTCCTATCTCTTTTTGAAAAGCGTGCTGCAGGTCTATATCACAATACTGCTGTAGTGATTGAGAAAGACGGATCAATAGCTGGAATATATAGAAAAATGCACATACCTGATGACCCTGCCTATTACGAAAAGTTTTATTTTACACCTGGTGATCTTGGATTTCAACCCATAAACACATCTGTTGGCAGATTAGGGGTTTTGGTTTGCTGGGATCAGTGGTATCCAGAAGCCGCCAGACTAATGGCAATGAATGATGCTGAGGTTTTAATATATCCCACTGCTATAGGATATGAATCTTCAGACACGGAGGAAGAAAAAAATCGTCAACGCGAGGCATGGATAACCGTTCAACGTGGTCATGCTGTAGCTAACGGACTTCCAGTAATTTCTGTGAATAGAACAGGATATGAACCCGATCCTTCTGGACAAACCAATGGGATATCATTTTGGGGTAATAGCTTTGTTTGTGGTCCACAGGGTGAATTTTTGTGGCAAGCCAATGAAGAGGAAGTATCTCAAATTGTAGAGATTAATAGAGAACGAACAGAGAACGTTAGGCGTTGGTGGCCCTTTTTCCGAGATAGAAGAATTGATGCGTTTGGAGACTTAACAAAAAGATGGGGCAAATAGATATATAGTATCAAGATATACATAAAGCACATGTGAATATAAAAAGCATGCAACTATGAAAAAACTTGTACCGATAATTTTGATATTGACTGCCATTCTGCATCATAAATCATTTGCTCAACAAAGAGGCAATGCAACTTTTTATGCTGACAAGTTTCATGGCAAGAAAACTTCAAGTGGCATACCATATCATCGCGATAGCCTTACTTGTGCACATAGGACTTATCCATTGGGCACACTACTTGAGGTAACTAACCAAGCTAATGGCAGGAAGGTGGTGGTAGAGGTTACAGATCGTGGACCCTTTACGAGAGGAAAGATTATTGATCTCTCGTATGCAGCTGCACACAAGTTAGATATCATTAGAAAAGGTATCAGCACAGTAGAATTAACTGAATGGAAGTTCAGCAAATACCACTTGCCACTCGAATACGATTTTAGAAATATACGCCTGCCCATTCAATTTGTTCCTAACATAATATTAAAGATAGAAAAAGAAAAAGTGCTGAAGTTATAAACCTCAGCACTTTTTCTTTTCGTTTTATTTATATCGGGTTATTTATTCTCGTTTGAGAATGAATAAGGATAATTTTCTTTTTGAGTACCCCTTGTTTTATTAGGAGTATCGGACATTTTGATATCAATTACGGCTCCATTCATCAAATCACCATGAGTAACATAGTTCTTTGAATGTGTCTTGCCGTTAACTTTATAGTCATCTATGTACTTAGTAGATTTATTATTGCCAGGAGCATTAATTGTGATGCTCTTGCCATCTTCTAAATGCACCGTCATTTTTTCAAATATTGGAGAGCCAATAATATACTCATCACTTCCTGGACAAACGGGATATAGCCCCATTGCTGAGAAAACATACCAAGCGGATGTTTGACCATTATCTTCGTCACCACAATAGCCATCAGGATTGGGTGTATAAAGCTTCTCCATTATTTCGCGTGCCCAATATTGAGCTTTCCAAGGCTGTCCCGCATAATTATAAAGGTAAACCATATGCTGGATAGGCTGATTGCCATGAGCATATTGCCCCATATTCATAATTTGCATCTCCCTTATTTCGTGGATTGGGAAACCATAGTAACTATCGTCAAATATTGGAGGCATTTTAAACACTGAATCAAGCATGTTTACAAACTCATTATCTCCTCCCATCAAATCAATTAACCCTTGTGGGTCATGAAACACTGACCAAGTATAGTGCCAGCTATTACCTTCGGTGAAGGCATCACCCCACTTAGTTGGACTAAATGGAGATTGAAAACTTCCATCCTTATTTTTCCCACGCATCAATTTGTGCTCAGGAGAATATAGGTTGCGATAGTTTTGAGAGCGTTTAGCAAACAAATCAATCTCTTCTTGAGGGCGCTTCAACTCTTTCGCTAATTTATATATAGTCCAATCGTCATAAGCATACTCAAGAGTTCGAGCAGCATTTTCGTGGATACCCACATCGTAAGGCACATACCCCAACTCATTATAGTATTCGTAACCAGCACGACCAGTAGCCGAAACGGTTGGGTGCACATTCTTTGTACCATGAATCATAGCCTCATAAAGAGTTTCGATGTCATAACCACGCAATCCTTTCAGATATGCATCAGCAACTATTGAAGCAGAATTATTTCCAATCATAATACCTCTATGCCCAGGACTTGCCCATTCGGGAAGAAAACCACTCTCTTTGTACGTATTTACTAAGCCTTCCTGTATTTCCACATTTACTGATGGATACATCACATTCAACAAAGGAAACAGAGCTCTGAAAGTATCCCAAAAGCCAGTATCGGTGTACATATATCCTGGCAATACCTCACCATTGTAGGGGCTATAGTGTACTACATCACCCTTAGAATCTATTTCATAAAACTTGCGTGGAAAAAGGGTTGATCTATACAGTGTGGAATAAAATATACGCTTATTGTCTATATTATTATCTTCGATTTCAACTTTAGACAGAACCTCATTCCATGAGTTGCGTCCCTCTTGTTTCAAAATATCAAAATCTTTGCCCTCGACCTCTTTAAGATTTTGCCAAGCTTGTTCATAACTTATGAATGAAGAAGATACTCGAGCTAAGACCTGTTCGCCTCGCTTGGTTTTGAAACCCACAATGGCACCAGCATGATCATCTTCAACTGTAAGTAAGTCAGGAGTGATTACTCCATTCTTCACCCCATAATTAACTGTAAATGGTTGGTCGAAAACAACAACAAAATAGTTTTTAAAGTTGTCTGGAACTCCCCCGCTATTTCGAGTAGTATATCCAATGATTGCATTCTTCTCTGGTATAATCTCTATCGATGAACCTCTGTCAAAAGCATCTATAGCCACAAGAGCATTCTCAGTTTCGGGAAATGTAAATCTAAAAATCGCAGAACGCTCTGTTGGAGTTAGTTCAGTAGTGATATCATAATCTGCAAGATACACACTATAATAATAAGGAGTAGCTACCTCAGCTTTATGAGAGAACCAACTGGCACGCTCATCCTCATTAAAAACTACCTTATCAACCATTGGCATAATTGAGAATTGCCCATAGTCATTCATCCATGGGCTTGGCTGATGCGTTTGCTTGAAGCCTCTTATCTTATCCGCATCATATCTATACATCCACCCATCCCCCATTTTGCCAGTTTGAGGCGACCAAAAATTCATACCCCAAGGACGTGCAATGGCAGGATAAGTATTACCTGTTGATAATTCAAATTTTGATTGCGTGCCCACAAGGATGCTCACATAGTCTATGGGATCTTGCTTTTCAATTGTGGTCAGATTGCTATTATCAGCACAAGCAGCGAATAACAATAAGAGCAACAATAAATATTCAATTTTCTTCATATAAATAGTTTTTTAATTTTCCAATAAATGCAGTTTGTTATCCTTCTCTAACTTTAGGATTAGTTCTCCAAACAGGGTATTGACCCATGCAAACCAAGTTCTTGTAAACTTTTCGGGATTATCTTTGTGAAATGATTCATGCATAAAACCCGTATTAGCGTCCGAATTGCGAAGCATTTTGATACAGTACTTTATTTCATCATCACTTTTGCTCGTCATTGCACGCATAATGATACTCATTGGCCATATCATATCATAGCCAATATGAGGACCACCTATTCCTTCTCCAGCCGTACCCTTAAAGAAGTATGGATTATCTTTGCTCAATAAGAAGTTGCGTGTATTGCGATATATCTCATCATCATCACACTCTCCACCCAGATAAGGTATAGCCAATAGACTTGGCACATTGGCATCATCCATCAAATAATAGTTGCCAAAGCCATCTACCTCGAAAGCATAAATCTGTCCATGATTGGGATGAGTGGTTATACAATATTTTTTGATTGCCGCATCCACCTCATCAGCAAGCAGCTTACATTCTTTAGCAAAAGAAGAATCATTTGTCACTTTCTCCGATATCTCCACTAATTGACGTAAAGAAGTCACTGCAAACATATTTGATGGCACAAGAAAGCCAAATGTAGTAGCATCATCCGAAGGACGGAACGATGATACTATCAAACCAATAGAGTTAACCGGATTTCCATAGCCAACATTGTTTAAAGTATCCAATTGTCTGTCAGTAACTCGCAGAAAGTTGTATGGTCCATTACCGTCTTTGCGCTGCTGCTCCTTGAAGGTCTTAACCACTAATGCCATTGCATTTTTCCAATTCTCATCAAATACAGATGTATCACCAGTGTTTTTCCAATAATGATATGCTAAACGAATTGGATAACATAGAGAATCTATCTCCCATTTGCGCTCATATACCATTGGCGTCATTTTAGTGCCATCTGTCATCCATCTTCCATTAGGGTTTGGTTCGGGATTGAAAGCATTAGCGTATGGGTCTATCAATATACATTGAGTTTGTCTATTCACGAGCCCCGCCACCATTTTCTTCAACTGTTCGTCATCTTTCATCAATGGCAAATAAGGCCACACCTGAGCTGAAGAATCTCTCAACCACATAGCATTGATATCTCCCGTGATAACAAATGTATCAGGTCGTCCATTTTTAGTTGTATATTTTACTGTAGTATCCAATGTATTTGGGAAACAATTTTCGAACATCCATGCCAACTTCTCATCTTTGATTTTAGGTTTCACACGAGCAATAGTAGCTTCTACAGCTTTTGATGTAAAATTACGTTTGGATTTCGATGGACGATTTGTAGTATAATTTTCTGGGCTAACAATGTTAGTAATGCTACTACTTGCCCATGAAGGATTTACTGCCATTGCGGTGAGCCCTAAAGCACTTTTCTTAATAAAATTTCTTCTTGATGTCATATTCTCTCTTTTTCTATAAAACCAATAAGTTTTATCAATTAAATAAATCTATGTAGTGATAAATATTTGTTCGTAGTGATTAAAAAAAACAGCACATAATATGCCACACACGATTATCCTTTATTTTATAAATCATACACATACAAAATAAATAATAGGTAAGACAAATTATATGCTGAATGCTTCTTCAAAAAAATAATAGTAATCAATTACTTGCTTGAAGTTTGTGTGAAATTGATTGGAAGTTTTTTTCTAAATCCTTCTTTAAAACACATCAATGTTTCTGTTCGAGCCAATCCAAGAGGTTGTAGTTCTGAATGTATTATTCGCAATAAATCTTTATTATTCTTAGCAAACACCTTAATCAATAAATCATATTGCCCTGTGGTATAATAGCATTCTATTACTTCGGGAATCTTCTCCAATTGCTTAACAACATCATCAAATGAAGTGGGAGAAACAAGAAATAGACCTACATAAGCACAAGTTTCATAACCAATCTTCTCTGGATCTAAGATAAATTCTGACCCCTTGATAACACCAGCATTTATGAGTTTCTGCACCCGCTGATGAATTGCTGCACCCGATACGCCACACTCACGTGCTACTTCAAGAAAGGGAGTACGTGCATTATTGATTATCTGCTTCAAAATCTTCTCATCTAGTTCGTCTAAATCATGATATACCATAGTTATACTTTTAATTTGTTAGTAAAACACACATTTTACCACAAAAATAAAGAAAATAAGCGTCTCTTTTGTCAGAATATGAGTAATTTATTACTATTTAATAATCTCCAATGAGATATAAGCCAGCGTTGACATGGCAGTACGCAATGATTCCTCATCAATAAGGAAGGTAGATGAATGCAAATTACCGCAATTGCCTTTATTATTATTGACACCAAATCGATAAAAGCAAGAGGGATATATCTGAGTATAGAAGCCGAAGTCTTCAGCCGTCATACGCTTGGGATACTGTACGACATTATCTTCACCCAGAAATGAAATTGAACTAATACGTACATTATCGGTAATATCATCGTGACTAATTGTGCAAGGATAACCTGAGGGTATATCTACATCACAAGTACAACCATATGCAGCAGCGGTAGAAGTGATAATATCGGGAATAAGTCGCAACATTTTCTGTCGTTCATTCTCATCCATACATCTTAACGAGCCAGCGAGCACAACTTCGGAAGGTATTACATTGGTAGCACCATCTGCTATGAATTTACCAAACGAAAGAGTCATTGGTTGAAAAGGATTGCGTCGGCGACTGACTATCTGCTGCAATGCCACAATAATATTGGATGCAGCAAGCACAGTATCATTCAGTTCGTGTGGCAGAGCTCCATGTCCACCTTGTCCCTTCACCACTATATGTACTTCATCAGCAGAAGCCATCACTGTTCCACTTTGAAACGCAATCTTGCCAGCAGGCAAATCCACATAAGCATGTTGTTTTATAATATAATCTGGATTGAAATCAGCAAAAAGGCCATCATTTAGCATTAGATAGGCTCCACCTGGTGATTTCTCCTCGCCAGGTTGAAAAACAAACAAAACGGTTCCCGAAAATTCTGAACTAACTGAATTAATAATCTTAGCTACACCCATCAATGCTGCCGTGTGCGAATCGTGACCACATGCATGCATCACGCCCTCATTTATAGACTTGTAGTCGATATCATTCTTTTCGTGAACTGGCAGCGCATCCATATCAGCCACGAGTGCAATTGTCATTCCACATCCCGCTTTGCCTCCTTTTATCCATGCCAATATGCCATGTCCTCCAATGTTAGCTTTGTGTTGAATACCTTCAGATGCAAGAAATCTCTCAACATATTGAGAGGTATTTCTCTCCTCAAAAGAAAGCTCGGGGTGTTTGTGCAAATAGCGATAGTGATGAACTACCTCATTAAAGATTAAATCAGAGTATTTACGAATGACTTGATCTATCATAGCTTAATATTGTTCAATAATAATTCTTTGGTAAGATTACAACGCTTTTATCACTGCTTGAATAAAATCTTCCCGAGCCTGAGATAGTTTTTTTGAACCAGCCTGTTGCCATGCAGCAGATTGGGCTATTACTAAATTCTTGTCAGGATTTATATATATCATTTGTCCAAAAATACCCTCAGCGCCATAGCTTCCATCGGCATTTTTCCACCACAAATAACCATAACCACCACCCACACCCTCTATTTCGTGCAGCAAAGATGTTGCATCTTTAAGCCACTCGTCAGCAAATATTGATTCGTCACCTATCTTTCCATCTTGCAACATTAGCAATCCCAATCGAGCATAATCTCGTACACTTGCCGACAAACCACTACCACCAATATTAAGATTGCTACACTCATCAGCAAGCCAATAGCCACATTGTTGCATCCCAAATGGTTTCCATATTTTTTCGGAGAGATATTCGGCAAGACTCATGCCACTTGCTTTTTGAATCAATATTCCAACCAAATCGGTCTCGCCAGTACTATAATTCCAATACTCTCCTGGAGTATGAACTTGTTTCAGCAGTTTCATATACGTCAATATATGCGCCTCATCTCCCACACATTCTTTTTGATACATCTGCGCCACATCCGAGTTTGGGTCTTCATAATCTTCGTTCCACTCAATACCCGAAGTCATAGTCAGTAGTTGACGAACAGTTACTTTGCCATAATCATACCCCTCGAGCTCAGGTATGTATTCTTGCAATTCATCATCCATACTTTTGATGTCACCCTCCTTGAGAGCTACACCCACCAGCATAGAGGATATAGATTTTGCAACCGAATAGGATGTCCAAAGTGTATTTTGAGTAAAACCCTCAGCATATGCCTCTAATTTTATATCGTTGTTTTGAACCACGATGACTCCACCTATTCGATTATCTTTGATATATGAAGCTAAATGTGTGCTATCATTCCAATGTGGTTGTATATGAGTAGTCTCATTCAAAGGATAAACAACACTCCCCGCCTCCACTGCAATACTTGGATAGATGCTGTGCATAATAGGGAAACGGCGTTCCTTCTCGTCTTGCGACCAAAACAATAGGCTCTCTAACTTTTGCCCCATAGTCTCACCAGGAATATTTTGGGGCAAATCACGAACGTCATTAATATCTTCTGCTTCGCAAGGCTGTGTGCTCACTTGTGCGTTGAGCACCACAAACTGAGAAAAAAGGAAAAACAGTAACAGTTGAAAAGGTAATATCTTATTCATGATTGTATTTGATAATTTAAATATAAAACATGGTCAAAGATAATGAAATCATTTGGGATAATATATTGATATAGTTATTGGATCGAAAGATGACAAAACCAAACAAAGCATCTTGTGTTCAAAATACTATTCAAACGGTATTCGAACGGTGTTTGAATAGAAAGCAAATATATATGTTTACATGATTATTGAACCTAAAATATAAATATTCCACTCCATCTTTTATCCAACGCCCCAATATTACAGTTAAAATAGTAACGCAAAAAACGTGATTAACATTTTTTTGCGTTAATAGGTGTGAACGTTTAACATAAAAACCGACCAATT
>CAZNRT010000060.1:0-16923 GCA_964575445.1 uncultured Proteiniphilum sp.
CAGACATTGTAGTAATACATTTAGGAATTAACGACACTGACCCCAGGAATTGGCCAAATTATAGAGATTTCTTTGTAAGTGATTATATTGAGCTAATTGATTCATTTAAGAAGGCAAATCCTGAGGCTAAGATTATGATAGCACGAATGACTCCACTTTCGGAGCGTCACTCACGCTTTGAGTCAGGAACTCGGGATTGGCACATGGAGATTCAGAATGCCATAGAAACCGTAGCAAAGATCAGTGGTGTGAGATTGATAGATTTCTATGAGCCACTATATCCATATATCTATATGCTTCACGATGCAATACATCCCGACAAGGATGGGGCTACTATTTTAGCAAGGACTGCTTACTCTTCTATCACTGGTGATTTTGGTGGTTTGCAAATGCCTATCATCTATAGTGATAATATGGTGATGCAACGCAATATTCCTTTTAAAATATCGGGTGTCGCAAATAGTGGAGAGAAGATATCCGTAGAGATAGAAAAGCAAAAGATTACTACATACACAGCAGATAATGGCAAATGGAGTGTTACTCTAAAACCCCTTAAAGTAGGTAAACCATTTACCTTAAAAATAAAATCTCCAACCCAAAAGATTGAGTACAAGAATATATTGGCAGGCGAAGTTTGGCTTGCCTCTGGACAATCTAATATGGAGTTTGAACTCAAAAAGTCATACAATGGTAAAGAGGTGGCAGCTGAGGCTAATAACTCACAGATACGTCTCTTTGATATGAAAGCCATTTGGCGTACAGAAAATGTGACTTGGGCTGAGAGTGCATTAGATTCTATAAATAAATTGCACTACCTTGCTGATACTGAATGGAAGGAGAGTAGTGAGCCAACTGCTTTTGAGTTTTCGGCAGTGGCATATCATTTTGGTAAGATGTTACAAGATAGTTTGCAAGTTCCAGTTGGTGTAATTTGCAATGCAGTTGGTGGTACTAACACTGAGTCGTGGATTAATAGACAAGACTTGGAGCGTGAGTTTCCTGCAATACAAAGAAATTGGTTGGACAATGACTTTATTCAAGATTGGGTACGTGGTAGGGCTATAATGAATATGGGTGAAGATAGAAAACCTCTTCAACGACATCCTTATGAACCTGGATATATGTATGATGCAGGTATCAGACCTCTTGTTGCTTTCCCCATAGCGGGTGTGATATGGTATCAGGGTGAATCGAATGCACACAATAAAGATGCACACTATAAACTGTTTACATTATTGATAGATAGCTGGCGCAAAACTTGGGACAATGAAGAGATGCCATTTTATTTCGTTCAACTTTCAAGCATAGATCGTCCATCTTGGCCATGGTTTAGAGATAGCCAACGACGCTTATCCGAAGAGATTCCTTATTCGGGTATGGTAGTTTCGAGTGATGTTGGTGACTCATTGGATGTGCACCCAATATATAAGCAAGAGGTTGGTGAGCGATTAGGAGTATTGGCATTAAACAAGACATATTTAAAAAACAATATAACTCCTTCGGGTCCACTCTTTAAGAGCATTAGTATTAATGGTTATGAAGTGGAGGTGAATTTTGATTACGCCGATGGGCTTACCACCTCTGATGGTAATGAGCCTATCACTTTTGAGATGGCTGAGCATAAGGGGATGTTTTATCCTGCTCAGGCTAAGATAGTAGGTGATAAAATAGTATTATCTTCGCTAAAGGTATCTAAGCCTAAATATGTTAGATATGGTTGGCAACCATTTACTCGTGCCAATTTAATTAATAATGCAGGGCTTCCTGCATCAACATTTAAAACTGAATAGTAAAATAACAATAACAATATAAAAACAGAGATTATGAAATTCGAGAAAATCAGTGGTCTTATCAATGCACCATTTACCCCATTTGATAAAAATGGTGAGTTAAACCTACAGCCAATTGAGGCTTATGCTAAGATGTTGCAAAACAATGGCATCAAAGGAGTATTTATCAACGGATCGTCTGGCGAAGGATATATGCTTACTGAAGAGGAACGTATGATTCTTGCAGAGGAGTGGATGCGTGTATCTCCAAAAGACTTTAAAGTAATCGTGCACGTAGGTAGCACATGTGTAAAGCAGAGCCATAAGCTTGCTGCACATGCACAAAAGATTGGTGCTTTTGGTGTAGGTGCAATGGCTTCTCCATTCCCAAAAGCGGGACGTGTTGAAGAGTTGGTAAAATATTGTGAGGAGATCGCTTGTGGAGCTCCTGATTTACCGTTCTATTTCTATCATATTCCCGCACTAAGTGGTGTGTTTTTGCCAATGCTTCCATTCCTTGAGGCAGTAGATGGTCGCATATCAAACTTTGCAGGAATCAAATATACTTTTGAAAGTATTTATGAGTACAATCAGTGCATGCTATATAAAGATGGTAAGTTTGATATGCTTCATGGGCAAGATGAAACTATCTTACCCGCACTTGCAATGGGTGGTGCTAAAGGTGGAATTGGTGGTACTACAAACTATAATGGTCGTGAGCTTGTGGGTATTATCGAAGCTTGGAATAATGATGACCTTGAAACAGCAAGAGAGAAACAAAACTTCTCACAAGATGTAATCAATGTAATTGTAAACTATAGAGGTAATATTGTAGGTGGTAAACGTATCATGAAATTGATTGGTTTGGACTTAGGTGAGAATCGCACTCCATTCCGCAATATGACTGATGCAGAAGAGGCTTCTATGAAAAAAGAGCTTGAGGCTATCAACTTCTTCGAGCGTTGCAACCAGTTTTAATATAGGAATAATATAATAAGTAAATTAGAAAATGCTTTCATTAGAGAATAGAGAATATATAGAAGTGTGGGCTGACCGATATAAAATTGATCTGACTGGCGATATTCTTCCCTTTTGGATTAAATATGGGTTAGATAAAGAAAATGGGGGCTTTTACACAAGTGTTGACCGTGATGGCACGCTTATGGATAGCACCAAGTCTGTTTGGTTTCAGGGTCGTGCTGGGTTTATATTTGCTTATGCTTATAATCAGATAGAGAAAAACCCTGAGTACTTAGAGGCTTCGAAGTCGGCAATAGATTTTATTGAGAAGTATTGTTTTGATAAAGATGGTAGAATGTTTTTTGAAATGACGGCAGACGGCAAGCCTTTACGCAAGCGTCGCTATCTGTTTTCAGAAACATTTGCTGCAATTGCAATGGCAGAGTATTCTATTGCATCGGGCAACAAAGAGTATGCTCAAAAGGCGTTAGATTTGTTCAAGTTGATTCAGAAGTATGATAGAACTCCTGGCTTGGTAGTGGGAAAGTATCTTGATACTCAACCAATGCATGGGCACTCTTTGTGTATGATTTTGATAAATACAGCTTCGCGTGTGCGTGCTGCTATCAATGATCCAATTCTTGACCAACAAATCACTGAATCAATTGATGCAATTGTTAAGCTTCATATGAAGCCTGAGTTTGAGGCACTTCTTGAAGTTGTGGGTGCAAATGGAGAGTTTATAAATACTGGCATGGGTAGAACAATAAATCCAGGTCATTGTATCGAAACTTCTTGGTTTATATTAGAGGAAGCTCGTCACAAAAACTGGAACAAAGAGTTGGTGGATAATGCAATCACTATCTTTGACTGGTCTTGGAAGTGGGGATGGGATGAGAAATTTGGTGGAATCATCAACTTCAAAGACTGCAAGAATTTCCCACATCAAGACTACTCGCAGGATATGAAGTTTTGGTGGCCACAGAATGAAACAATTATAGCCACGCTATATGCCTACTTGGCAACAAAAGATGAATCTTACCTTGATAAGTATCGTCAGATTAATGATTGGACATATAAGCATTTTCCTGACGGGGAATTCGGAGAATGGTATGGCTATCTACATCGTGATGGCTCTGTGGCACAACCTGCGAAAGGAAACCTTTTCAAAGGTCCATTCCATATTCCAAGGATGATGATTGTGGCACATCTGTTGTGCAAGGAGATACTGCAAGGATAGCTTAAGATAATTTCTAATTATTCACTTTTAGAGGGATTATAATCCCTACGGTGTTATAAAAATTAATATGATAAATAATCTATATTCTAAGTTATTAGTTTGTCTAATGCTTGTGGTGCCATTTGTACTAAGTGCTCAGGTAAACTTGTTGCCAAAGCCACAATTTGTGGAGTGGAGTGATGGATCACCATTTGTGATATCTTCATCTACTCTTTCAGATGCTGTTGTGAATGTCAAGATTGTAGAGTCTATTCCTGAAGCTGTTATCAATCAAAATGAAGCCTATCGACTTACAGTATCCGAGCAAGAAGTTGTGATAGAAGCGGTAGCCGAGGCTGGTGTCTATTGGGCAAAGCAAACTTTAAATCAATTGATTACAAACAACGAGGAAGGCGGTTATTATATTCCTGCATGTAAAATTGTTGACTATCCTGCATTTAGAATAAGAGGTTTTATGCACGATGTGGGTCGTAGCTTCATCTCTGTAGAGGAGATAAAGAAACATATTGCCTTGCTATCAAAGTTCAAGGTAAATGTATTCCATTGGCATCTTACTGAAAATCAAGGATGGCGTTTAGAGAGTAAACGCTATCCAGAGCTAAATGCTGACTCAAGCTTTGAGAGACTTGAAGGCAAATATTATACCTTTGAAGATGCAAAGGAGATATCTGAATGGTGTGTTAGGCATAATATGTTACTAATTCCCGAAATAGATATGCCAGGTCATAGTGCTGCTTTTATTCGTGCTACAGGTGTTGATATGCAGTCTGAAAGAGGAACGGAGATAATAAAAGACCTGATGGATGAGATATGTACTGAGGTTTTTCCTGATGTTCCATATATCCATATTGGCACTGACGAAGTAGAGTTTACCAATCCTAATTTTGTTCTTGAGATGGTGGAGTTTGTGCGTTCTAAAGGCAAGAAAGTTATATCATGGAATCCTGGATGGAATTATAAAGTGGGAGAGATTGATATGACTCAGTTGTGGAGTTATCGAGGTAAAGCACAACCAGGAATATCCACAATTGATTCACGCTTCCATTATACCAACCATTTTGATACATTTGGTGATATAGTAGCTCTTTATAATAGTAAAATATATAACTCCGATATTGGTAGTGATGATTTGGCAGGAGCTATTATTGCTATTTGGAATGATAGATTGCTGACTAACGAAAAAGAGATCATTAATCAGAATAGTTTTTATCCTACAATGCTTGCACTTGCGGAACGTGCTTGGATGGGGGGTGGCACGGAGTATTTTGATAAAGACGGAGTGACACTTCCAACTGACCCTAACGATCCAGTGTTTAAATCTTTTGAGGATTTTGAGGAAAGAATGCTATGGCATAAAGATAATTCTTTTAGTGATGAGCCATTTCCATATGTGAAACAAGCACATATTAATTGGTTGATAACAGATGCCTTCCCAAATGATGGTGACTTGACTAAATCATTTGCACCAGAGAAATCGATTAAGAAGAAATATAAATATGACGGTAATATATATGGTTCTTCCAAAGCTACTGGTGCTGGCATATATTTGCGTCATGTGTGGGGTACATTAGTGCCTGGTTTTTATAAAGAGCCCAAGGAGAATCATACAGCTTATGCCTATACTTGGGTTTATTCTCCTAAAAAACAAGAAGTGGGTGCGCTTATTGAGTTCCAAAACTATAGTCGCTCTGAAGCTGACTTAGCTCCACCGCAAGGTAAATGGGATTATAAAGAGAGCAAGGTGTGGGTTAATAATAAAGAGATAGCACCTCCAGTTTGGATTAATACTCACACTGTCAAGACTAATGAGATTCCTTTGCAAAATGAGAATGCCGTTGCAAGAGAACCTATCAAGGTTAACTTAAAAAAGGGATGGAACAAGGTATTATTGAAGCTTCCTGTTGCTGGTTTCTCATCTAATGTGATCAGATTAGAGAAATGGATGTTTACTTTTGTGTTTGTAACTCCTGATGGTAAAGATGCAGCACCAGGATTAGTATATAGCCCTGATAAGAAGAGATAGGAACCTGATTTTACAGTTAAGAGGTTGAGGTTCTAAATTTTATAGAATTACCCTTGGAGGGTTTATGTTTTATCATTGGTATTTTACCAATCGCAAATTGAAAAATAAAGTATGAATACTATAAGGAATCTGATCCTTTTAATAAGTCTGATTTTAATGATTTCTTGTAACGCTAAAAATGTAAGAGAGATGAATATAGAATGGTATAAGTTGTCTATCAAAGGATTGGATGGAGATCTTGCTAAGGGGGTTTCGGCCTCTTATGCTGCGCTGATAGATGGGAAAGTTATTGTAGCTGGTGGTGCCAACTTCCCTGGCAAGTTGGGATTTGAAGGAGGCACCAAAGCATTGTATGATGAGATAATGATATACGATTCGGATAGTGAGTCGTGGAGTGTTATTGGTAAATTGCCTGATAAGTCTGCCTATGGTGTTTCTTTGTCAATATCAGATAACGTAGCAATATGGCTTGGAGGCAATTCCGATACATCGTCACTAAGCACAACTTATAAGGTTAGTTTGGATGATGAAATAGTCTCTGTTGAGCCCTTTGTGAATTTACCTGTTGCGATTGATAATTTTGCAGGCTGCACTATTAATAACAAACTATTTGTTGGAGGTGGAGTAGCTGATGGTAAGCCATCAAAGAGCTTTTATATGCTAAATGTGGAAAGCGATAAAGAATGGGTACAGTTGCCCGACATCCCTGGTTTGCCAAGAGTACAACCTGTTATGTCAGCTATTAAAATTGATGGAAAGGAATATGTTTATCTATTAGGAGGCTTCTTCGGTGGAGATAAAGATAATACTCCAACAATGGCTACTGATGTTCTTTGCTATGATGTTGAGATTAAAGAATGGACAAGGGTGGGTGAGCAAATAGACGCTGAAACTAATAACCCATTTTCACTTGGTGGTGCCACAGCTATGACATTAGATGATAGGTATATTGTTTGTTTTGGTGGTGTGAATTATGACATATTTCTTGATGCTATATCTACTCAATATAGTATAGGTAATGATATCACCTTATCTGTTGAGGAGAAGGGTACTAAAAACTTAGAGTTCTCAAAGCATTACATGACTCAGCCAGTTGAATACTACAACTTCAATAAAGAGTGTAGAATATTTGATACTCAAACAGGTACTTGGACAACAATTGATATCACGCCTAATGCTGCGCGCGCTGGTGCTACAATTGTTTATAATGACAATGAGTTCTATCTTGTTCAAGGTGAATTGAAGCCAGGAGTTCGTTCACCAGAAACGATGAAAGGAAAAATACAACCAGAATAAATAATATTAAATCAAAAGAAATAAAATGAGAAACAGTAAAGCTTATCCTTGGATAGTAGTTGGATTATTGTGGGTGGTTGCTCTGCTAAACTATTTAGACAGACAGATGCTATCAACGATGCAGTCGTCTATGCAATTAGATATTAAAGAGCTTGCAATAGCCGAAAATTTTGGAAGAGTAATGGGCATATTTTTGCTTATTTATGGGCTTATGAGTCCTGTTGCTGGAATAATTGCTGACCGTATTAATCGAAAATGGCTCATTGTGGGGAGTCTATTTGTGTGGTCGGGGGTTACTTATGGTATGGGTTTTGCTCAAACTTTTGAACAAGTGTATTGGTTGCGTGCGTTGATGGGGCTTAGCGAAGCACTTTATCTTCCGACTGGGTTGGCAATGATTGCCGACTTCCATACCTCTAAAACCCGATCATTGGCAATCGGTATTCATATGTCTGGGCTTTATACTGGTCAGGCATTGGGAGGTTTTGGTGCTACAATTGCAGCTAATTATACATGGCACACTGTTTTTCATTGGTTTGGAATTGTAGGAATTGTTTATGCTGTGCTACTTGTTTTTTTACTTCATGACAAAGAGGGACATGCTGGAACCTCCACTGCTAAGTTGGCAAACAAGATAAAGTCCCAACCTACTGCCAAGGAGTCAGTCTTCAAACCTCTTGCTCTTGTTTTTGGTACTGTATCATTTTGGATTATGTTGTTCTATTTCATGGCACCAAGTTTCCCTGGTTGGGCTACAAAAAACTGGTTGCCTACTCTCTTTTCAGAGAATTTAGGCATTGATATGGCAAAGGCGGGACCAATGGCTACAATTTCTATAGCCATAGCATCATTTATTGGGGTCCTGATTGGTGGTCCTCTATCTGATAAGTGGGTTCAGAAGAACATTCGTGGTAGAATATATACCAGTGCTATTGGTCTTGGATTGACCATCCCATCATTAATTCTATTAGGGTTAGGGCATACACATGTGGCACTAATTGGCGCTGCAATGCTTTTTGGAATAGGTTATGGAATGTTTGACACAAACAATATGCCGATTCTTTGCCAAATTATTCCACAAAAAGCTCGTGCAACTGCTTATGGTATAATGAACATGGTGGGTGTGTTTGCTGGATATTCCATTACACTTATTTTGGGTAGCTCAACCGATGCAGGTAGCCTTGGCTCAGACTTTAGCAAATTAGCCGTTGTGGTTTTGATAGCTGTTGTTTTGATGTTGGTTTTTATAAAACCCAAACCCGAACTAACGTATGTTGATGAAGAATAATAATCATTCCTCTTGTAACAACTGATTTATAAATAATCCCTCATACAATTTGACATGGCAGAATAGTATGAGGGATTATATTTTCCTTAAATATTTTATACCCTTCCTTCCTTTATCTCTTCGACTACTTCAGGATTTAATAATGTGGAGATATCGCCAAAGTCAGAGAGTTCATTCTCTGCAATTTTTCTCAATATGCGTCGCATGATTTTGCCAGATCTTGTTTTGGGTAATCCGCTCACAAATTGTACTTTGTCTAACTTTGCAATTGGTCCAATTTGATCTGATATGAGTTGATTTATCTCCTTTATAATATTATTCTTGTCACGCCATTGTCCTGACTCCTTTAATACAACATATCCGTACAGTCCATTTCCTTTTATATCATGAGGATATCCCACAATAGCACTTTCTGCAATAAATTGGTGTTCATTAATTGCATCTTCAATTGGAGCTGTTCCGAGATTGTGTCCTGAAACAATGATAACATCATCCACACGTCCTGTTATTCTATAGTATCCCACCTCGTCTCGCAATGCTCCATCTCCAGAAAAATACTTGCCTGGGAATGTGGTGAAATATGTATCTATAAACCTTTGGTGATCTCCCCAAATAGTTCGAGCAATTCCTGGCCATGGCAGCTCTATACATAGGTTTCCAATTTTTTGGTTAACCTCAATTTCATTTCTCAACTCATCCATCAATACAGGTTTTATGCCAGGTAATGGTAATGATGCATACGTGGGCTTAGTAGGAGTTACAAAAGGGATGGCAGAGATGATTACTCCACCCGTTTCGGTTTGCCACCAGGTGTCAACTAATGGGCAGCGTTTGTTGCCAACGTGGTCATTATACCAGTGCCAAGCTTCCTCATTGATTGGTTCACCCACAGATCCGATAACCTTGAGTGTGTCTAATTGAAAGTTTTGAATATACTCTATGTTTTCTTTAGCTAAAGATCTAATAGCCGTGGGTGCAGTATAAAACTGATTTACATTGTGCTTCTTAATCACTTCCCAAAAGCGACTATGAGTGGGGTAGGAGGGGATTCCTTCAAACATTAAGGTGGTTGCACCATTTAATAACGGTCCGTAGATGATATAAGAGTGTCCCGTTATCCATCCCACATCTGCTGTACACCAAAATATATCATCATTCTGATAATTAAATACATTCTTGAAAGTAAATGCTGTATAAACCATATATCCAGCTGTGGTGTGAAGCATTCCTTTGGGCTTCCCCGTTGAGCCTGATGTGTATAGAATAAACAAAGGATCTTCTGCATCCATTACTTCTGCCACACTTGTTGGTTCGGCTTCTTCGATAAGTTGTTGCAACCATAGGTCGCGCCCCTCTTGCATATAAATCTCATTATTTGTTCGCTTAACAACCAAAACCTTTTCTATGCTTGGTGTGCTTTGTAATGCACCATCTGCAATCTTTTTTAGGTCAATAATCTTTGTTCCCCTAAACCCTCCATCAGAGGTAATGAGCATCTTGCAAGTGCTATCATTTATTCGTGCTGACAGAGCATTGGCTGAGAATCCAGCAAATACTACTGAGTGTATAGCACCAATTCTGGCACAAGCCAAAATACTAAAAGCTAACTCAGGAATCATTGGAAGATAGATACACACTCTATCACCTTTTTGAATCCCTTGGTCTCTTAGCACATTAGCCATTTTAGAAACCTCAGCATATAATTGAGAATAGGTGTATTCTCTTGATGGCTCGTCTGGATTGTTGGGCTCAAATATTATTGCAGGCTTATCGCCCTTATTTGCTAAATGGCGATCGATACAGTTTTTTGTGATATTTAGTTTTGCATTTTTAAACCATGTGAACTCAGCACTCTGCATATCATATTCAAGTACTTTATCCCACTTTTGGTACCACGTGAAATTGTTCTCAGCTATCTTTGCCCAAAACTTTTTGGGGTTCTTTATTGATTTGCGATAGACCTTAAAGTACTGCTCCAAGGATTTTATTGAATAACTACTCATAGACTTTTAAAATGTTTTAGTTTTAGGCTCTAATATGACAAAAGAAACTTATCTTTATTGTTCTGTGATAATATGGTAGAAATGTGCATCCTTTGGTTTTGTTATGGCTCGTATGGATGCGTTTATATTGAAAACAGTAATTAGGCTTAATTGTTTACTGCTACAAAATAAAAAAGCGACAAACCCAATTATAGGTTGTCGCTTTAAAAATTTAAAATGTAACTGGTTTAATCAATCAAACATCTTTTTGAATTTACTAAACAAGCTCTTCTTAGCTGATTCAGAAGGTGCAAAGTTTTCTGATTTTTCCAACTCTTCAACCTTTTTCTTTTCAGATGAACTTAACTTTTCAGGAACATATACATTTACGTTGACCAACTCATCTCCTGTCCCAAAGCCATTAATTGAAGGTAATCCCTTGTTGCGCAATCTAAGTACTTTGCCTGGTTGTGTTCCTGGCTCAATCTTCACCTTTGCTACTCCTTCAATAGTTGGAACTTCAACTGACCCGCCTAATGCCGCAGTGGGGAAACTAATAAAAAGATTATAAATTACATCATTGTGATCTCTAATTAGGTTTGGATCTTCCTCTTCTTCTACTAAGATCAAAAGGTCTCCATTGACTCCTCCTCTTCTGGCAGCATTTCCTTTGCCCGACATTGAGAGTTGCATTCCTTCTTCTACACCTGCTGGTATTCTGATATTTATAACCTCTTCTTCGTAAGTGATGCCCTCTCCACTACAATATGAGCATTTGGATGTTATGGTTTTGCCTTCGCCATTACATGTAGAGCATGTTGCTGTTGTTTGCATTTGCCCTAAGATAGTATTAGCAACTCTTGTTACCATTCCTGAGCCGTTACAAGTGCTACAAGTAGTGAATGCTGTGCCATTTTCAGATCCATTGCCGCTACAATGAGAGCAACTTACATGCTTCTTGACTTTGATTTTCTTCTCTACTCCGTTTAGTACTTCTTTTAGATTTAGTTTTACTTTTACTCTAAGATCAGAGCCCCTGTTGGCACGACGAGAGCGTCCTCCACCACCAAAGCCACCAAAGCCACCGAATCCTCCAAAATGACCACCAAATATATCTCCAAATTGTGAGAATATATCATCCATAGACATACCGCCACCAAAGCCACCGCCAGCGGCACCTCCTACGCCAGCGTGTCCAAATTGATCATAGCGTGCTCTTTTGTTTTCGTCGCTCAGAACCTCATAAGCCTCAGCAGCTTCTTTAAATTTATCCTCTGCTGCTGCGTTATCTGGATTCTTGTCGGGGTGATATTTAATAGCTTTCTTTCTGTAAGCTTTTTTTATCTCTTCTGCTGAGGCACTTTTTGATACCTCCAAAACTTCATAATAATCTCTTTTATGTGCCATTTTATTCGCCTACTATTACTTTTGGATATCTAATAATTTTATCGTGCATATAGTAGCCTTTTTGTATGCAGTCTATCACAAGTCCTTTTTGGGATTCATCTTGAACTGGAATCGTAGTAATTGCTTCAAATTTGTCAGCATCAAAGGGTTCACCGATTGCTTCAATTTCTTTTATACCGTGTTGTTTAAGGAAGTCGGCAAATTTTGAATGAATCAAATCCATTCCCTCCACAACCGCTTCTTTGTTTTCTGCTGTATGAAGAGATTGAAGTGCTCGTTCAAAATCATCCGCAAATGGGAGAATGTCTTTGATTATACGTTCTCCACCAGTCTTTATAATGTCTGCTTTCTCTTTGATAGTCCGTTTTCTGAAATTGTCAAACTCGGCATGAAGTCGAAGATATTTGTTGTTGAGTTCCTCATTCAGGGCTTTCAATTCCTCTAATGGGTCGATTTCTTCGGGTGCATTAGCATCATTATTTTCGCCTAACTCTTCGATGGACTCTTTGTTGTTGGATACATTGTTCTCCTTATTAAGTGCATCTTCCGAATCGATAAATTCGTTTTTCTTTTTCATATTTATAAATTAATTATGTGCATTCTTACTTACACAATTATGTTTGTTGCTATATTATGTATTTATATATATAGCAAATAGTTTGCCAAACTTCTAAGTTGTGACAAAATATAATATTATATCTGTAATATTAAGTTAGTTCTTTATCATTTGCAAACCTCTACAAAAACATTTCACACCACTTGTCAAAGATTGCAACTTGGTGTGTGTCGTGTCTTTTAAGGTTGTATCTTATTTTTTTGATGGGCTTTACTATGCCGAGCTTTGATTTGGAATAAAACTTATCTGCAAAACATATTATTTGTTCTTCCAAGCTTTGGGGTCTCATATCTCGTTGAGGAATGGGGAGTTTTTTGTCGATTATATTTTGCAAGCTCAGCCCCGTGCCAGTATGCCTTTCACATACCAATCCATGTTTTGGATATCCTTCTTTGGTGAGGAGCTCTCTGCCTAAATATCCATGACATATATATGGCATATCCCCAACACAAGCTATACGAGGTGCATCTGTCATGAATATACCAATATCGTGAAGCATGCTTGCCTCTTCCAAAAACTGGATATCTATTGCCAATTCAGGATGCTTATGTGAAATCTTCAATGCCTTTTCGGTAACATCCGAAACGTGCGATATGTAGATTTCGTAGAGTTTGCTACCTTTGGTATAATATTTCTCTATTATATCATTGACGTTCATAATTTATTCGTTGTCTAATTTATCATGAATATAAAAAACAAGATGAATATAAAACTTTGAAACATAACAATCTGAGTAGTGATTGTGTTTAGAGTTAAACAACAAAAGGAAGAGAATGGCTAATATAGTATTCTCTTCCTTTCTTATATTTCAAAAATGTATTTCTTATTATTATAAAGGTATCACATACTTCTTTAATGCTTCATCCTTATAGGAATGAGGGACTGAGCTCTTAATCTCATTAACAATAATGTTGATTAGCTTTTCTCTTATAAAATCTTTCTTTGTAATGAGGCTGATTTCTCTTACAGGCGTAGAGTCTTTAATGGGGCGAACATTCTTTTTCTGCTTTTCGCTCATGTTTTCAATAGCCATCTCGGGGATTACAGTGAGCCCATCATTATCATCTACTATTTTGATTAGTGTGTCAATGCTTCCTGCTTCGAAGTTGAAGATAGAGTTAGAGTTTTTCTTCTTTTTCAAATTACAGAGATGTAATATTTGAGTTCTAAAACAATGCACTTCGTCCAACAACCACAACTTGCCATTACTCAAATCTTTCTCATCAATTTCATTCTTTATAAATATTGATCGTTCATTAGGAGATACATATGCAAAAAAGCGTTCGTAATACAAAGGCGTTTCTGTGATAGAGTCTTCGCCAAGAGGCGTTGCTAGTATACCTCCATCCAAGGTGTCATTAGCCAGTCCACGTAGGATATTGTCAGTTGTAAGCTCTTTCACTATTATTCGGATGTCATTATTAGTTTGAGAGTGTGCGCTCATCATTTTTGGCAATAGATATGGCGATACAGTAGGTATTATTCCTAATCTAAATACACCCCTAACTTCACCTCTTTCTTCCATCACGATGTCCTTTATCTGATTTATTTGTGCAACTGCCATGCGAGCTTGATTGATGATTTTCTTTCCAATCTCAGTGGGTTGAACAGGTAGCTGAGTACGATCAAATATTTTAGCTCCCAGCTCATCTTCTAACTTCTGAATCATCATACTAAGAGTAGGTTGGGTAACGAAAGAGGCTTCGGCAGCCTTAGAGAAATGGCGGTGATTGTCAACCGCAATAATATATTCAAGTTGTTGAATGTTCATTTTATCTGATATTTGTTCACTTTATATAGAGTCTTTGTTTTCAATAATCATTACGTGTGGTATGCAATATTACTTGTAGCTCGAAAAATATTTCATAAACTGAACTCGTTCGTAGAGTGCTGGGCTTTCAATGTTTGAGTAATTGAGCTTTCCTCTAAACTCGTCTATATTTTCATAATTGTGTTGCATCATCCATTCTTCCATACAGGTTAGCATATTGCCCACCACATCCATTCCTTGTTCATACAATACGCTACATAGCTGGATGGTAGATGCACCAGCCAATATACCTTTTATTGTGTCTTCCCAAGTGTGAACGCCAGTGGAGCAGGCAATCTCTATTTTGGGAACTCTGCCAGATACTATTGCAGTCCAGCGCAGGGTGTTGCTAAAGTCGGATGGATTGCTGAATACACTTCCTGAGGTAATCTCCATTTTATTGATATCGATATCAAGTTGATAAAAGCGATTGAAAAGAACAATGCCATCTACGCCGTGTGCTTTCAATTTGCTAATCAAGCCAGGCAAGTTTCCAATATTTTTTGCCATTTTCACCACTATAGGTATAGTCAAATGTGCCTTCAACTCTTTTACAACACTTATGTAGGTATTCTCCAACTTATTATCTTCAAATTCTCCTGCATTCAGCAAAAATACGTTTAGCTCTATTGCATCGGCTCCCGCTTCTTCTATCTTTTTTGCAAAATCGACCCAGCGCGAAAGTTTATAACAATTGATGCTTGCTATTATGGGTATTTGGCACTCTGTTTTTGCAGATTTAATCAGGTCGAGGTATTTATCTACATGGTTCATATCAATATATGTATTAATGTAGTCGGCAGCCTCTGGATAATCGGCAATCTGAAGAAGCTTCTCACTATGATTTTCTATCTGCTCTTCGAATAATGATTTTAGAACTATTGCGCTAACGCCAGCTTTCTCAAGTTCTTTTATTTTTGAAATAGAATTTGTGAGTCCACTGCTTGCAGCTATCAAGGGGTTCTTTAGTGTAATTCCTGCAAAGGTTGTTTGTAAGTTTGTCATTTCGAATGAATATTTTTCGGTTTATTACAATTGTTACAAAAATAGCGAATTAAATTGAAATCAATAGTATATAAATAGAATTGATATTAGTGGTTGAATAAAAAAATGCTGTTCAAATAATGATCAAACACTATTTGAACAGCATTTTAATGCATTATTGAATTAAGAGATCTCTATCTTTCTCCAAATATCAATGTGCCCACTCTTATGATAGTTGCTCCTTCTTCAATAGCAATAGGATAATCACTTGACATTCCCATTGATACCTCCTTGAATGAATCATCATCTGCAAAATAATTAGACTTTAGTTCATCAAAGAGTGACTTTATCATCTTAAACTCTGTCCTAATCTGATCAGTGTCGTCAGTATTAGTAGCCATGCCCATCACTCCTGCTATTTGCACATTGGGATAATTCTTCCAGATACCACTGTCAAGAAATCTCCTGCATTCATCGGGGCTAAATCCTGACTTTGTCTCTTCTGCAGCAACATGCAGTTGAATCAAGCATGGAATTACACGATTGTGTTGAGCAGCTCGTTTGTCTATCTCTTGCATCAATCTTTCGCTATCTAAGCTATGGATTAGATTGACAAATGGTGCAATAAATCTTACTTTGTTTCTCTGAAGCGATCCAATAAAATGCCATTCAATGTCTTGAGGTAGTTGTGGCTGTTTTTCTTCAAGTTCTTGCACTCGGCTTTCGCCAAATAGGCGTTGACTATCATTGTATGCTTCTAAGATTTCGTCTGTTGTATGAAATTTAGAAACCGCCACTATCTTCACATCCTCTGGCACACACTCTCTCAGTTTATCAATATTTGCTCTTACGCTCATTCTTCTTTTTCTGTCTTTTTCCCCTCTCCATAAAGGAATACATCCATGATTAGGGTTTCGGTGATAGCTGCTATAGAATAGTCAATCATCGTTTTTTTCATTTCTGTTTCCACTGTGTCCAATGCCTCATTTATCGTGGTTGCCTGTATAAGCATATTCACGGCAGTCTTCTTTTCTGTTCCACTCTTTTCGTCCAAGGTGATGTAGTAGAGCTTTGCTTTGAAGTATCTATCGCCAGTTTCATCAAAGAATGTGTCCGAAAATTTCACTCTCTTTATATTAGCTATTGAAAATTCGCCCGTGATATATGGTCTAATCTCTTCAATAATTCTTGCCTCCGCTTCTGTAAACGAGAATGCATCCACCAAATAGGGTTCTGTCACGGCTTTTATCATGCCTGTATCTAAAGTCTTGTCATAGCGTACCTTACACTCAAACCAATTGTGCATATGTTTTGTATATTAATTGTTTATAAATATGTCTTGAAAAGCTACTTAGCTTTCTCACTGTATTATAGCTTAGGAAGATTGTTGTATCACTTATTATATCTGATGCAAACTTACAAAAAATATTGGTGTCTAATAAATTTTTTCAAGCTTAAACTAATTGGACTTAATTTCATTAGTGGCGTAATTGCAATAGTTCGTTAGTGTTTTTGTATCTACACCTCTGCTTTAGTACCATAGAGTAA
>CAZNRT010000061.1:0-9797 GCA_964575445.1 uncultured Proteiniphilum sp.
CAGACACATTATTAAATATTGGGCAGACACATTATTAAATATTGGGCAGACACATTATTAAATATTGGGCAGACACATAGGTCTGCCCCTACGGATTCGGGAATGTCAACAACATATCTCTATAATATTCATATTGTTTTTGTCTCAATTCTATCTCCTTTGGCAATCCTTCGCTGATGGAATTGGTGAGGGTGTCAAATTTGTCAAGGATTGAAACGATACGGTTTTGCTCTTCAATTGGAGGAATAGGAATCAGAATATTTGCCATATCTTTTGCCGATACATCAATAACTTTAGCACCTTTGGCGTACCTTCTCTTTTGAGTATAAAAATTAAAAGTCTGTGTAAAGTATGCAAAAAATTTACCTGAAATATATTCTGATGGCTTGAATATTGTTGCATGACCACCTGTTACTGCTTGCTCTTCTCCCAGATATACTAAAGACTTGCAAACATCTTCTAAATTCTCGCTAGTATTGGTTATAACAACATCTCCATAATCTACTTTACGCAACTTTTCTGCTGTTTCATTTGAAACATATGAGATTGTCTCTGAAGTATGAACTCCATAATAAGTATATATTTGTCCATAATGTATTGCAGGAATACCAGTCTCTGTAAAGTCTGATTTAGGTAGTCCATTACCTCTAACCAACTCTCCAATCTCCCCCAACTCCTTCCATTCCACCTCTCCCTCTTCAAAAGTCAACAGCTCCTCCCTATAATACTCATATTGCTTTTTACGAGCTGTAAGCTCGGCTGTAAGCTCGGCTGTAAGCTCGGCTGTAAGCTCGGTGAACGCATCGAGGATGCGTACTATCTCTTGTTGGATGTGGAGGGGAGGGATGGGGATTATAACTTTAGACATTTGATTACTCATTAATTTGGGGTTTCCCATCCCTGAATAAACATATTTCTGTGCCTCTGTTGAAAGCCAATAATATAGAAATCTATAATTCAACTTATTTAAATCATCGATTGAAATAAGTCCACAAACATTTGTAATAGAAAATTTACCAACTCTATGAAAAACTGTACCAGCATTTGCGCCATCAGTTGTCCATGAAATATACTCTCCATCAAAGTCATAAGTAGTTATTTTCCCAATTTCACCATTATTTAAAGTCTGAGAACTATAAACAGGAAACTCTCCCTTATTTTCAACTAGATAAGTTTTAGACATCACACGTCCTCTTTGCAACCCCGCTACCTCCTCCAACGTCTTCCACTCCACCTCAGCCCCATCGAGTAGCCTCTCCATATAATTTGATATATTTTCCATAGTTAATTACCTTTTATTTCACTTCTTGAACCACTACCCAATTCAACCATTTTCGTGAGGTCACGAAAATGGTCATAAATCATATCATTATTCATTCTCAATTTCCTTTATTATCGCATCAATATCCACACGCAGTGCATCAATTTTAGAAACTGTTTCGGATATCTCTTTATTGAGAACCTCAATATCAATCACCTCACGAGTATCCTTAGCCTCCACATACGAGGTAACTGATAGGTTGTAATCGTTGTTAGCAATATCCTTATTGTCAACCGAAATGGCTACGTGGTCCACATTCTCTTTTCGGTCAAAGATGGTCATAATCTTTGCGATATGCTTGTCGGTTAGCACATTGTTGTTGGTTACTTTCTTAAAGAAGTCCTCACCACTAGCATCTATAAACTGCGTTTTAGTGTCGGCTTTACTCTTAGATAGCACAAGAATATTTACTGCAATGGACGTACCAAAAAACAGATTGGGAGCAAGCGAAATAACTGTCTCCACAAAGTTATTATCTACCAGGTATTGCCTTATTTTCTTTTCGACGCCACCACGATAAAATATGCCTGGGAAGCACACAATGGCTGCCCTGCCTCTGCTTGACAAGTAGCTAAGGGAGTGAAGCACAAAAGCAAAGTCGGCTTTAGACTTTGGTGCAAGCACACCAGCAGGTGCAAAGCGATCATCATTTATCAACGTGGGGTCGTCACTACCTATCCACTTAATAGAATAAGGAGGGTTTGACACGATAGCATCAAATGGTTTGTCGTCCTTTAGCAGTGGATTGATAAGCGTATCGCCAAGTGAAATATGAAACTTGTCGTAATTTATGTTGTGTAAGAACATATTCATGCGAGCAAGATTATAAGTGGTGTGATTAACCTCTTGCCCGAAGAATCCCTCTTGAATGACATGATTATCGAAATGCTTCTTGGCTTGCAAAAGTAGCGAGCCTGAACCTGCTGCGGGGTCATATATCTTGTTTACGCTTGTTTGCTTGTGCATAGCAAGCTGTGCAATCAGTTTAGAAACAGTTTGAGGAGTAAAAAACTCACCACCCGACTTACCCGCATTGGCAGCATAGTTGGATATAAGAAACTCATAAGCATCACCAAACAGGTCTATTTGATTATCCTCGAAGTTTCCAAAGCTAAGGCTCTCCACACCTTTAAGCACTTTTGCCAAAGAGCTATTTTTGCCCTCTACCGTATTACCTAACCTATTGCTCGTAGTATCAAAGTCAGCAAATAGTCCTTTTATTGACTCTTCAGATAGATAACCATTTGCAGAGCTTTCAATAGCAGAAAATATGGTTGCTAAGTCTGTGTTTAAGTTGCTGTTAGTGTTTGCTGTTTTGGCAACATTTGCAAAAAGCTGACTTGGGAAAATAAAGTAACCTTTGGTTCTAATTGCATCATCCTTAATTTCGGGTGTCAGCACATCGTCCGACATATTTGCGTAGTTAATGCTATCATCACCTGCCTCTATATAGCTTGTAAAGTGTTCGCTAATAAAACGATAAAAGAGAGTTCCCAACACAAATTGCTTGAAATCCCATCCATCTACCGAACCACGCACATCATTGGCAATAGCCCATATTTTAGCCTGCAACTCGGCTCTTTGATTTGTACTTGTCATTATTCGTATGTTTATAAAAGTCTTTTGATTATTCCTCTAATATAACATATGTCACATAGAGTGCTTAGCTAGATAACTATGTCTGATTTATTAGATTTATATCCGTATAAATTTAAGGTGCTAAGATAGTTAAAACATTATTTATTGATATAGTTTTTTTGGAATATTTTTTTCAACGTAGGAGCGCACCTATGTGTGCGCCCATATCTATACGCATCAATCTATACGCCCTTTTCATATCGTGTTCGCTTGCCTTTGGCAGGGTTGTTGTTTCTAAAGTTGTGCGACTCATCTATCACTACTAGATCATAGTGCCCCAATTAATGGTTTGCAAATTTATATCACCCGACAGCCCCCTTCGCGAGATAAATCGGTATGATTAAGCACATCAAAATTAAACCTATCACCAGCCAGTATGTTCTACGTATCGTTGCGAGTATATATGATTTATTCTCGAAGATAGAAGCCAGACTATACTGATATAGCAAATGTGGTGTCAGCATACTTGTTGCATGAACAAGTAGCTTTATAATTCTGCTTTTCACATTGTGCGTGGTGTGCAACATATTATCAAAAATATTGAGATAGCTACCTTGCTCATCATTTATATCCGATATAATGTAAGGTCTGGCATCACTAATAACTCCCAAAGTTGGCTCATTAAAGCTATTAGGAGCAGTCAAATAATATTTATTATTAGAGGTAACAAAACTATATCCACTTGTATTGCCTATCCTAATTTCAACATTTTCACCGCTGAGCAGATCCTTCACTTTATTTAATCAGTAATATATTGTAAGATATTCATTGTAACCAATTTGCAAAGCATTTGTTATATGATTATGTTATTACAACACTCTGTATTTATTAAATTAATATAGAGCTTAGTATATCAATTTAATTACATAACATGTATCAATATGGCAAAACAAGTATTTATCAATTTGGCAGTAAAAGATCTTCAAAAATCAGTGGACTTTTATACTGCATTAGGATTCACAAACAACCCACAGTTTTCAGATGACACTGGAAAATGTATGGAATGGAGTGAAAATATTTTCGTAATGATATTATCTCACGAGAAGTTTAGCGAGTTTGCAACAAAACCATTAGCCGACACCAAATCATATATTGCCGGAATTTTTTCATTATCCTTAGACAGCCTCGAAGAGGTGAATAGCATAATGGATAAAGGACTAAATGCAGGAGGAACAGAGCCATCCGAATTTAGAGATTATGGTTTTATGCAACAGAGAACTATAGAAGACCTTGATGGACATACTTGGGAGTTATTCTATATGGATATGACTAAAATGCCAGAATAATCATAAAGTTTCATTTATTATCATTGCTTTCAGGAAAAAAATATATTGATAAAACATAGCCTCGTATTGTACTGTGAAGGTCAATACGAGGTTTTTTTGTGAGTGCTCAATTGATATAATTAAGGAAATAAATGAATGAGGAAATATTTATTCTTATTTGGACAGGTGGTGTGATATACCGACCAAGCAAATATACTTAAGACGAGATTCATGATTATAGAAAGGTATTACAACCGAAGAACCAAACCCATAAGCGAGTGACATGATTAATTGAAAAGCAATATTGTGGTAATATTGGGAGAAAAAACTAATATTTCGTTACACAAATAGTGTCTCAAAAATAATAAATTGAATATTAATTTATACCACCTCAACAAAAAAAACTATATTTGTTTTTTTAAATCGAAAAAATCATTGACAATGAAGACAAACGAAATTCCTGCAAGATTAGCAGCCATGAGAAAATTCATGGAAGAGAAAAAATTAGATGCATTTATAATACCAAGCACCGATGCACACCTTAGTGAATACCCTCCTAAACATTGGGAATCGAGAAAATGGATTAGTGGCTTTACTGGATCTGCTGGAACAGCCGTGGTAACAAAAAACGAAGCTGGAGTGTGGACCGACTCAAGATATTTTCTTCAAGGTTCGACAGAACTTGAAGGTACAGGTTTCGATCTTTTTAAGATGGGACAACCCGAAACACCCGATATGACATCATGGATTATCGAACAAGTGGGCAAAGGTGGAACTGTGGGCATAGACGGATTGGTTTATACTGCATCTGATGCAAAAACTCTAAAATCAAATCTTGACAAAAAAGAAATCAAATTGGAAACCTCTTTCGATCCTTTTGATTTTATTTGGGCGGATAGACCCGAGATTCCAAAAAATGAAGCATTTATTCTTCCCGACAAAATTGCTGGCGAATCAGTTGATAGAAAAATCAAAAGAATTAATGGCGTTCTAAAACAAATAGAGGCAGATGGTATAATTATTGTTACTCTTGATGCAGTAGCATGGACTTTCAATCTTCGTGGCAACGATGTTGACTATAACCCAGTGGCTGTAGCTTATGCCTATGTTTCGGAGAAAGAGACAATACTATTTGTTGATCCTGACAAGGTGAGCAAAGAACTGGAGAAAGAGTATAAAAAACATAATGTAATTCTTGAGGATTACAACAGAGTATTTGATTATGTGGCAAATCTACCAGAAGGTTCTTCTATCTGCATTACGGGCAATAAGATAAATTACAAGCTGTTGCAGACGATTCCTCAATCTTGCAAAATCTTAGATATCACATCTCCTATCGATCATATGAAGAGCATCAAGAATGAAACAGAGCTTGATGGCTTCAGAAATGCCATGATTAAAGATGGGGTTGCTTTAGTAAAATTCTATAGATGGCTCGAAGAGGCTATCCCTGAAGGAAATATAACTGAAGTAGAAATAGAAGAAAAGCTAACTCATTTTCGCTCTCAGCAAGAACTGTTTGTGGGTGATAGCTTTGGCACCATAGCAGGATATGCAGGCAATGGAGCAATCATTCACTATCATGCTGCACCTGAAACTTGTGCTACAATAAAACCAGAAGGCTTGCTACTAATAGATTCTGGTGCTCAATATAAAGATGGCACTACTGATATTACTCGCACTTGGGCAGTAGGTCCAATCACTGATCAGATGAAGAGTGACTATACAAATGTACTGAAAGGACATATCGCAATCTCTACTGCAATATTCCCCGAAGGCACTCGGGGTTCACAATTAGATATCCTTGCTCGCAAAGCCCTTTGGAACAATCATGTTACCTATTGGCATGGCACAGGACATGGCATTGGTCACTTCCTAAATGTTCACGAGGGTCCTCAAAATATTCGCCTCGAAGAAAATCCTACCGTTTTGAAGCCTGGCATGGTAACGTCAAACGAACCAGGAGTGTATAGAGCAAATGAATATGGCATTCGAATAGAAAATCTAATAGTAACTCAAGTAGATAAAAAGACAGAGGCATTTGGTACGTTCTACAATTTTGAGACGATCACCCTTTGCCATATTGATACCACTCCTATTAATGTGGATATGCTTACTGAAGATGAGAGAGAGTGGCTCAACAATTATCACGAGATGGTGTACGACAAACTCAACAAACATCTAAATAAGGAAGAAAAAGAGTGGCTTAAAGAGAAAACAAAAGCAATTTAATCTCTGTTTAAATACTATTTGAATACTATTCAAATAGTATTTAACACATAATACAGATGACTTAGGGGAAGACACATTATATACGTATAATATTCTTCCTCTATTTTTTATTTAACAACTAATAGAAGAATAGAAATATATGGCTCTAATAAAATCAGTGAGAGGATTTACACCTCAGATGGGCAAGGATTGCTACTTGGCAGAAAACGCCACAATAATTGGTGATGTAATAATGGGAGATGATTGCAGTGTGTGGTTTAATGCCGTGGTTCGTGGTGATGTAAACTCTATCCGTATTGGAAATCGTGTAAACATACAAGATGGAACAGTTATCCACACACTTTATCAAAAATCTGTATCTATTATTGGAGATGATGTTACTATTGGTCACAACGTGGTGATTCATGGTGCTGAGCTCAAGAATGGCTCACTCATAGGAATGGGTGCAGTGATATTGGATTATGCAGTGATTGGCGAAGGTGCAATAATTGCTGCTGGATCTGTAGTATTGTCAGGCACGCAAGTCGAACCAGGCAGTATATACGCAGGTGTTCCAGCAAAGTTTGTGAAAAAGGTTGACCCACAACAGTCAGTAGAGATGAATCAAAGAATAGCTAATAATTATCTTATGTATTCGTCTTGGTTTAAAGAAGAAGAGGAGTAAAGTAATATCTATATAATAATAGAAAAACCTCCTAAGAGTAAAATCTTAAGAGGTTTTTTTGTTTTGATATACTTGAAGAATCTATCTTTTATAGTTCTTTTTAGCCTGTTCTTTGGCTCTATCTCTCGCTGCTTTTTCCTGCATTTTTTGTGCCTCAGCCATTCTTGCCATAAAACCCGATTTCTTTTTGGGTTTCTTTTTATACTCCTCCATTTGAGCAAGCAGTTTGTCTTCGTTTAGGAATTGTTTAAATCCTAAAGTGAATAGAATAGTGATAAGCGTAGAAAGGAAGTAATAGTAGTTAAGACCTGCTGGATATGAGTTTAATACAAAGAACATCATTATCGACATAATGTATGGCATATATTTCATTCCCGCCATTTGTCCCTGACCAGTATCGGTAGCAGCCATATTATATTTAGTGTAGAACACGTTTACAACCGTCATCAGCAAACAAAATATACTTAAGTGGTTGCCAAGGAATTTCCCTATTAACGGAATATCAAAGTCCCAAGTAATTAGGGCATCAAAGGTAGATAAATCATGAGCCCACAAAAATCCTTGCTGACGCAATTCTATAGCCGATGGGAAGAAGAAGAAGAATGCTAATAATATCGGCATTTGCAACAACATAGGGAAACATCCACTCATGGGACTTGCTCCCGCCTTTCCGTACAGCTCCATTGTTGCTTGCTGACGCTTTAGCATCACATCCCTATCTTGTCCAGGAAATTTAGCCTCAATTTCTTTTATCTGTGGGCGAAGTGCGCGCATTTTTGCAGATGACTTAAATGACTTGTAGGTGAGCGGTAGCACAATTATTTTAATAATAATGGTCATTATTAAAATAATTAGTCCCATCCCCCAATTAAGTTTCAAGAAGTAATTGAAAAGTGGAATAGAGAAGTATTTATTAATCCAACTTAGCCATTTGTAACCTAAATCCACTAACTCTTCTAAGTATAATTTTTGGCTACCACTTTCAGCATCTTTATCATAACCCTTGAGGGTGTAGAAGTGATTTTTGCCAAAATAATATTTAAATGATGCAGACAACTCATCCTTTGTAGGTTCAATGTTTACTGGCACCCATGTTTCAGCTTTATAATCTTTGATATATTCTTTATTGTTCTCAAGCATTTGAGAAGAAAGAACGACATTGGAAAAGGGTTTATCAGAAATAACAATAGAGCTAAAGAATTGATCCTTAAATGCAAACCATTTTACTGGCTCTGTAAGTTCCTTTTTATCATTACGTGTATTGCTCAGCTGCTGAGTTTTGGATTGAGAGTCATATTTATAATTGAGTCTTGCAAATCTATTTTCGAATTGACGTCCTTGCTCCTGTTGTCTAATCTTCTGATCCCAACTAATACGAAGATTTGTCAGGCTCTCAGGATGCAACCCATTTTTCATTCCCACGATTCTAATATCAAAATCCATCATATACTCATCTGCTGGAAGAGTATATACAAAGTCGATATATTGACCTGGCAAACTTTCTAAACGCATAACAACAGAATTGTTGTTTGCAGTTTTTATTGGTGTAAAGTATTGATTTTCTGTATCAAGTGTAACACTATTTCTATTGGATAACTTCATGTTGAAATGAGCTTCGTCACCATCAAATAGATACAAGCTATCGCCGTTGTGACGCTTCTCTCCTTTTAGACGTACAGAATGAATTGTGCCACCTAAGGTACTCAATGTTAGTTGAAGTTTATCATTTTCCAATGTTACAAACTCCTCAATGCGAGGTGCTTGTATTGTAAGTGAATCTGATTCACCTCGAATCGAATCATTAATCTCACTATTACCAGTTGCGAAAAATGCTGAAACAACGTCTGGTTGCTTTTCTCCAGTTTTTTGCTCAACGCTATCAAAAGCCCTTTTCTCAGCTTCCAAAGCTAACCTATCTAATTCAACTTGAGCAATAGAATCAGTCATTCTCTTTTGCTTTGCTAACTGCTCTTCAGTCGGTCGATTTATGATTGTGAATGTAAAAATAATAGCCGCAATCAACAAAAACCCTATAATCGTATTTTTATCCATCTTAATACAATAAAAGAGAGTATGATAAATCTACCCTCATAATTCATCTTTTAATAAATAGTTTTATAAATTCTTCAACTCTGATTTCTCGAAGTGGCAAAGGTACAAAAAAAACATAAACGTAATACCCAACCTTTGATTATTGTTAAGCATTAGATTTTTTTATTAGTTCTCTTGCTTTCTCTATGATAGTATCCCTACCCTTATCCTTATCCTCCTTCAATAACTCTACTGAAATATCTGGCTCGATACCAAACTCTATATGATTTTTGTTTATATCATATATCGGAGAAGCAGAGAATCGAATAGTCCATCCATTTGGCAATTCCGATGAAAATGGTAATCCACTGCCACCACCTGTTTTGTCACCCACTACTTTAGCATTGGGTGCATGTTTCATTACATTCACAAAATCATTAGCAGCACTAAAGCATCCTCTATTGGAGAGTACCACCACTGGCTTTTGAAATCTTAATCCGTCATAACTCTCTATGTATTTAGGAAATAAGGGTGAAAAATCAGAATGCCCTCGTCCAATTTTGTGTGAGATAAATCCAACTTGGGTTTTTTCGTTAAAGAATCGAGAAGCAATTCTCTCAACATTTCCTAAAGAACCACCTCCATT
>CAZNRT010000061.1:9897-16868 GCA_964575445.1 uncultured Proteiniphilum sp.
ACAAGGTTAACGTGCCCATCTTTAAGCTCAGAAAGCATATCCCCCATAAGAGTAAAAAGCGCATCATTGCCCATATCACTCTTTATTCGCTTCTTGTAATCCCTATGTACTCGATCCCAATCAATGTTTTTGTAATCTAAAAAGCAGTAATGCTCATCAATGATTTTCCAAAGTGCATCAAAATTCTTAACTGGACTATTATCTATGTTCATATTATCACCACATGAAGCGAGCACAAACAGTAGGGGAACAAACAACAATATTTTTCTAATATATTCCATATTAATTAAGGTATAAGTAAGGATTTAAACTCCTCAAAGGTTCCACGATAAAAGTTTAGATCTATATCTCCAAAAACACCTGTAAGATTACCTGTGTGAGAAAATTGCCAAATGTCCCAATGACTATACTCATTGGAAGGTTCACTAAATAAATCGCATATCCATAAAGGGTTATCGGGAAAATTATCTTTTATATACAGTTTAAAGCATTCTTTGTTGGTATAAATAATCGGTTTCACACCATAATATTCAGCTATTGTCTCTTCCAAAATTTTGAGCTCATCAATCAGCTTACTATATGCCACATCTGTCTTTGCAACTCTATTACTTCTTGAGTGTTCCACATCAATTGCAGGAATCAGGTCTCCAGATTCAATATTAGAATTGCTAATAAAATGATATGCTTGTTCTCTACCATTTTCACCAAAAGTATAAAAATGATAGGTGCCAATTTTCATACCAACCTCTTTGGCTAATGAATAATTGACTGCATACTCTCTATCAATGTGAGTAGAGCCTTCTGTTGACTTCATATAAGCAAAGAAAATATCATTTTCACGAAGCATCTGCCAATCAACATATTCATTATGATGGGAAACATCAACCCCTCTCACAGGATATTGTTGAGCATATCCAGTCTCACTAAATGAATCAAAAGCACCTCTTTTATTTAGATATGTAGATCTTAAAACTGCTACTGTAATAATCAAAGAAGCAATAGCCACCAATATAATTAAATATTTGTAAGCATTTGGATTATATTTTGCATTTCGATTATTGTTTCTCTTCTTGGGGCTTCTCTTGACCATAAACAGCTATGAGATCAACAAAGGTTATTTACAACCATCCACTGGCATTTTCTTAATTCTTTGCTCGTGCCTTCCTCCATCAAAAGGTGTATTCAAGAATGTCACTAAGATTTCATAAATATCATTTTCCGTAACCATTCTACCTGGCATTGCTAACACATTTGCATCATTGTGAGCACGTGCTAAGAAAGACATTTCTTTATTCCAACATAGTGCTGAGCGAATACCCTGATGCTTATTCATAGTCATATTAATTCCATTTCCCGAACCACAAATAGCTATTCCTGGATAACACTCACCATTCTCTACCGCTATTGCTAAAGGGTGTGCATAATCAGCATAATCGGTACTCTCATCACTATATGTTCCGAAATCTTTATAAGGAATACCTTTGTCAGACAACAATTTTATAACAATCTGTTTTGCTTTAAATCCAGCATGGTCTGATGCCAAGCCAATGGGTGTTATTGTTTTATCAAATAATGACATTGTAAAATTTATTAATTAAAAAAAGAAATGTTTCGGACAAATATAGTCCGAAACATTCATTTTATTACTATAATTAAAGTATTATCTTCACTTGTTCATAAACATTCTTTCCTGTGAATCCGAGTTTTTCATCAAGAACGGTATAAGGAGCTGAATATCCGAAAGAGCTTAAACCCCATACGACGCCATCGGCACCAACCAATCCTTCTAACGTAACTGGCAGCCCAGCAGTCATGCCAAACTTCTTCTTACCAGTTGGGAGTATAGACTCTTGATATTCTTTTGATTGAGAACGGAATAGCCCCTCTGAAGGAACTGATACTATGCGTGTTTTAATACCATCTGCATTTAATAGTTTTGCACCCTCCACCAAAGTAGCTACCTCTGAACCAGAAGCTAATAATATTACATCATAGTCTGCATCTTCCTGAACTATATATGCCCCCTTTTCTGCCTGAAGAGCTTCATTATAGCGAGAATCTTTTGATGGTAATTCTTTAATATCCTGACGTGAGAAAATTAAACCAGTAGGCGATGATGTATTTTCAATTGCCATTTTCCATGCCACTGTTGCCTCTTGAGCATCAGCAGGACGAAGCACCAGCATTGAGTTCTTTCCACTATGATTTTGAAGCTTTTCCATTAATCTTATCTGAGCTTCTTGCTCTACTGGCTGATGCGTAGGACCATCCTCTCCCACTCTAAATGCATCATGCGTCCAAATAAATATTACTGGAGTTTCCATCAATGCTGCCACACGAATTGATGGTTTCATATAATCAGAGAATGCAAAGAATGTACCACATGCAGGAATTACACCTCCATGCAAGCTCATTCCAATACATAGGGCTGACATAGTAAACTCTGAAACACCAGCTTGCAAGAATGCTCCAGTAAAATCAGTTTTTGTCAAAGCCTTAGTGTTTTTCAGAAACCCATCAGTTTTGTCAGAATTTGAAAGGTCAGCAGATGCTACAATCATATTGTCAATCTCTTTTGCCAACACACTTAGCACTGACGCCGAAGCAGCACGAGTAGCCGAACCAGACTTTTGCTCAATAGCAGCCCAATCAATATTAGGAAGTTCACGGGCAAACCATCTTTCTTTCTTTGCAGCTAACTCAGGATTCTTTTCTGCCCAAGCATTGTATGCTGCATTTTTAGCTGCTGCAATACTCTTTAGCTCTTCTCTTCTTTTGCTATATAGTTTCTCCACTTCAGCGAAGACAACAAATGGTGCTTCGGCATTACCACCCAAATGCTCTACAGTTTTGGCAAAGTCAGCACCAGCAGCACTTATTGGTTGACCATGAGTAGAAACCTGATTTTCAAATGAAGAATTGTCAGCCTTAACAGCACCCAAACCCATTATTGTTTTACCAATAATAATAGTTGGACGCTCTTTTTCAGCCTTTGCCTCATTCAGAGCTTTACGTATCTCATCAGTGTCATTACCATTAATATTGATAACATTCCAATTCCACGCTTCATATTTTTTTGCCACATCTTCACTCGTCACAGCATCACATGTAGTAGAAAGCTGAACATTATTAGAATCATAAAACATTATTAGATTGCTTAATCCAAGATGACCAGCCAATCTACCCACACCTTGCGATATCTCCTCCTGCACACCGCCATCTGAAATAAATGTATATACTGTATGGTCTATTACATCTCCTAAATGGGCATTTAAGAATCTCGCCGCTATTGCTGCACCAGCTGCAAAAGCATGCCCCTGACCAAGAGGTCCTGAAGTATTTTCGATTCCACGCTTAATATCCAATTCGGGATGTCCAGGAGTTGGACTACCCCACTGACGGAAGTTTTGTATCTCTTCAGTTGTAAATTTTCCACTCAGGTGCAATACAGAGTATAGCATAGGCGACATATGACCTGGATCAAGGTAGAATCTATCTCTAAGTTCCCAATTTGGATTTTCGGGATCATATTCTAAAAACTCAGAAAACAAGACATTAATAAAATCAGCACCTCCCATTGGTCCTCCAGGATGACCAGATTTTGCTTTCTCTACCATCGCAGCTGACAATATTCTAATGTTATCGGCAGCCTTTTTCATTATTGAATTATCATTCATAAGACTAAAAAAAAATTATATGTAAATTATTTATCGATTTTCTATCAATTAAGGTTTAAACCTATTTTCCACAATTAACTACAAAGATATATTTTTTAGAGAATAATGAGGGTATAATAATTGACATCTTTAAAAAGGTATTTGATTTAATCATATAGATATAATAAACCCACATTATTCTTTACCTTTGCATTACTCATATTTACTCATATTAAAAATATAGCAAAGTGTCACTAAGCAAGAACAAAATAAAATACCTACAATCCTTAAAAGAGAAAAAGCATAGAAATCAATACGGCACTTTTGTGGCCGAGGGAGAAAAGTTAGTATTTGATTTGCTAAAAACCACAAAGTGTCAACTAATAGCGGGCACTCAAGATATTATTGACAAAATAGAAAAGCCTCAAATAGCTATCGAGATTATTGTAGCATCCAATGAAGAACTAAAAAAAGCAACACATCTAAAAACGGCTCCACCTGTGATAGGTGTATTCTACAAGCCAGACATATCAGAACAAGATATCGATTTCACTAAAGGGTTGCATCTTATTTTGGATGATATACAAGACCCTGGCAATCTTGGCACAATAGTAAGAATCGCCGATTGGTTTGGAATAGAAAATATTATATGCTCATTAGACACTGCTGATGTATTCAATCCTAAAACCGTTCAAGCCACAATGGGGGCTATATCTCGCATAAAAACTTTATACACCGATCTCGAATCATTTCTCGAAAGAAATAATAAGCTCCCTGTTTACGGTACTTTTCTCGAAGGCAATAATATATATAATGATAACTTGAAAACCGATGCCTTCATTATTATGGGCAACGAGGGGAAAGGAATTTCAGCCATAATAGAAAAGAAAATATCTAACAAGCTTTTTATTCCAAACTACCCCATTGGTAAAGCCACCTCAGAATCACTAAATGTAGCAGTAGCTACAGCCATTATTTGCTCCGAGTTTAGAAGAAGGCTTTAGCTATATTGTTGTGCGTATAACAAAATAAGGGAAAAAAGAAGACAAAAAAAAATCACGTATTGAAAATACGTGATCACCTAAAACAAATCTCAAAGGAAAAACACTTAATCAAAGTGCATTCGGGTGGAAGACGGGATTCGAACCCGCGACCTACGGAACCACAATCCGTCGCTCTAACCGACTGAGCTACAACCACCATGTTGTAAATCGAGTGCAAAGATATGCAAAGTTTTTTAAACTGCAATCTTTTTGATGAGAAATTTAAAAAAGAAATTCATTTCATATTCACTTTGACAAAAAAATCTATATATTTGAACTCATAACTATAAAATTATCAATTGTGGACAATAAAATCAAATTATCTATTCTCGGAATATCTTTTAGTCAAGTGCAAGCAGGTGCATACGCCCTAATCTTTGCTGAAGAAAATGGAATTAGGCGACTACCAATCGTTATAGGCACACCCGAAGCTCAATCAATAGCCATTACTATGGAAAATTTGGCTCCTCCACGACCATTATCTCACGATTTAATATCAAACATATTCACAGCGTTAGACATTAAACTCAAAGAAGTGTTTATTTATAAATTTGAGGATGGCGCATTCTTTTCAGAACTACTGCTCATCCAAAACGACAAGGAGTATAGAATTGATTCCAGAACTTCGGATGCTGTAGCAATAGCTATCAGAACCAAATCACCAATATATACTACCGAAGAAATAATGAAAAACATGGCAATAGTGTTCGACGAAAAAGAAAATTTGCAGTCTGACTTACAAAACTCGGCTGACGATGAAGGAGATATCAAAAAGGATGACATTGAGACTTTTACTATGTCTCAACTCAAAGATAAACTTCAGAAGGCTATAGCAGAAGAAAATTATGAATTTGCAACAAAGTTACGTGATGAAATCAAAAGAAGAGAAAGCAGCCAAGGAAATTGATTTTATATTTTTTGCACCTGACATTAGACAAGCAATGGAGCTCCCCGAACAAGAGTCAAGGCATTGCTCAAAAGTACTGAGAATGAAAGAGGGAGATGCTATAACCGCTACAGATGGAAAGGGTTTTTTATATGAGTGCACAATAGTTCAAGCTCACCATAAACAAACTATCGTTAATATTGAAAAGGAAACTCATCTCCCCAAAACATGGGATTTCAACATACATATTGCATTTGCACCCACCAAAAATATGGATAGAAACGAATGGTTTGTAGAGAAAGCAACTGAAATAGGTATAGATAGAATTACACCTCTTGTATGTAGTTTTTCCGAAAGAAAAGAGATGAGACACGATAGATTAGAAAAGGTGTCAATCTCAGCAATGAAGCAATCAAAACAAGCTATCCTACCGAACATTGATGAAATGATGCCATTCGATAAGTTTATTGTACAACCTTTTGATGGTGATAAATACATTGCTCATTGCTATAATGATGAGAAGAACCCATTACCAAATGTATATAACAAAGGAAATAATGCACTAATACTTATCGGTCCCGAAGGAGATTTTAGCGAAGACGAAATTAAAATAGCAATCGACAATAATTTTATTCCAATTAGTCTTGGAGATAATAGATTGAGAACAGAAACTGCCTGCATAGTAGCTTGCCATACTATTCATATACTGAATGAGAAATAGTTTCTTCAACAGAATATAACATCAAACCATTTTTATTAGTAATTTTGTCAAGTATTAAATCAAAAAATATACAAATATGAGGAATTTTTTATCGTTTTCATTATTCACATTGCTTATTGCTGCTATAACAGTAGGTTGCACAGAGACTAAAAAGCCACTTCCACGTGTAGCCATTGCAGGTTTGGCAATAGAATCAAGCACTTTCTCGCCAGCTGTTTCAACAGAAGAGGCATTCAAAACTCGCTTTGGCGAAGATGTATTTACCTATTATCCTTTTTTTGAGGCAGATTCAGGAATAATTGATCGTGCAGAGTGGCTACCAACATTGCGTGGACATGCAATGCCAGGTGGAATAGTTACGCGCGAGGCATACGAATCGCTTGTTACCCAAACATTAGAAAAACTAAAAGAAGTTCTACCTCTTGATGGTCTTTTCTTCGACATTCATGGTGCTATGAGCGTTCAAGATTTGGACGATCCAGAAGGTGATTTCATCCAAAGAATCCGTGAAGTTATAGGTAACGACGTTTTGATTTCCACATCAATGGACTTACACGGAAGCGTCACTCATCGTCTTGCTCAAAACACAGACCTTATCACTTGCTATCGTTTAGCTCCACATGATGATGCTATCGAAACTAAGAAAAGAGCTGTAACAAACCTAT
>CAZNRT010000062.1:0-16723 GCA_964575445.1 uncultured Proteiniphilum sp.
CATTAGTGCCACCCTAACGGGTGGGTGTGGTTGGTGTGGGTATCATATCCGTAAGCTAAATCATACGGTTAATCACATTATGTCTTCCGGACATTCTCGGTACTCGATATCAGCGAAGCGTCCCAACAGCCAAAGGCGTTCTAACAGCCGAAGCATTCTAACAGCCGAAGGTGTTCTATCATTGATTATTCGTTCTGTTTTCATTTGCCTACTAAATCTAATATCTGTATTTTTGTGAGCTAAAGAATAGAAAAGAAATTCAAAAATGAATACAAAACGCATATGGCTCTCTCTTGCCCACATGGGTGGCGAGGAGCAACGATTTATACAACAAGCCTTTGACGATAATTTTGTGGTGCCTTTGGGACCAAATGTGAATGGTTTTGAAGCTGACCTGCAACAATATCTGAACGAGGATGTGCATGTAGTAGCTCTAAGTTCGGGCACTGCTGCCATTCATCTGGCATTGGTGCAGTTGGGAGTGGTAGCTGGTGACGAGGTGATATGCCAAAGCTTCACCTTTGCAGCATCTGCCAACCCTATTACTTATCTGGGAGCAAAACCTGTGTTTGTAGATAGCGAAGTGGATACATGGAATATATGTCCCATTGCATTGAGGGAGGCTATTGAGGATAGAATTGCCAAAACAGGAATGATACCCAAGGCGATCATTCCTGTACATCTATATGGTATGCCTGCCAAGATGGATGAGATATTGGCTATAGCCGAAGAGTATAACATCCCCGTGATGGAGGATGCCGCTGAGGCATTGGGTGCCACATACAAAGGTCAGATGTGTGGAACGATAGGTGAAATGGCTTGCTTGTCATTCAATGGCAACAAGATGATAACCACATCGGGTGGGGGTGCTTTGGTGTGCAATACTAAGGAAGAGGCACAACGCACCATGTTTTTTGCTACACAAGCTCGCGACAATGCCCCGCATTATCAACATAGCCATATTGGGTACAATTATAGACTGAGCAACGTGAGCGCAGGAATTGGCAGGGGGCAGATGTTGGTATTGAGCGATCATGTGGCGAGGCGTCGAGAGATTAATATGCTATATAGAAAAATGCTAAAAGATGTGCCTGGTATATTTTTCCAAACTAATCCATCTAAAGATTTTGATTCTAACTATTGGTTGACGTGCATAATTGTAGATCCAAAAGTGGCTGGATTCACACGTGAAGAAGTGCGTTTGGCTATGGAAGAGGCAAATATTGAAACTCGTCCACTGTGGAAGCCCATGCACTTGCAGCCTGTATTTGCTGATGCTCCCTATTATGGTGATGGCACGAGCGAGAGATTGTTTGAAAATGGATTGTGCTTGCCATCGGGCTCCAGTTTGACTAATGAGGATGTTGAGAGAGTGGTGGAGGTGATTCGTGGATTTGTGACAAAGTGTCTCATATGAATTTGATAAAAGAGTATATTTCTTTTTACTTAAAAGAGATATCGACAATTTAAGTAGTTGCTTTATTTTACTACCTCTTCAAACGGTGTTTAAATAGCATTCAAACGCTATTTAAACACCGTTTTTTGTAATCCAAAAATTGCATATACTAAAACCGCAGATTTCCTTTGTCCGATAGGGGTAATATGAGTAAATTTGTGCTTTATTTATGATCACTAATTTATCAGCCAATAAGCCAATCGTAGTGTAACGAAGATCCCGCCACAGCGGAATAGCTTGCAAACCAATAAAATAATGGAAAAAAATAATACAAGACAAAAAAAGAGTACAACTAAGATAGTGGAGAAGCACTTGGCAGTGCCCGAATATGGGAAGCTGCCGCCACAGGTGCAGGAGTTAGAAGAGGCGGTGCTGGGAGCATTGATGCTCGAGAAGGATGCCTACTCGATAGTGGGCGAGATACTGAAAGCGGAGAGCTTTTATAACCCTATGCACAATCTTATTTTTGATGCAATACAGGGTTTGGCGGTGCAGCAAAAGCCCGTGGATATGCTGACTGTGGTGCACGAACTGACCAGAAGGGGCGACCTTGAGGCAGCAGGTGGTGCACCATATATTGCAGACTTGTCTAACAAGGTGGCGTCGGCAGCACATATCGATTATCATGCTCGAATAATTGCACAAAAGTATTTGGCGAGAGAGCTGATAGGCTTCTCATCAGACGTGACGCAGAAGGCTTTTGATGAAACAGTGGATATTGACGACCTGATGCAGGAGACTGAGGGCAGGCTATTTGAGATATCGCAGCGCAACGTGAAGAAGGATGTGATCCAGATTAATCCTGTGATAAAGGAGGCACTTGAGAATATTCAGGTTGCTGCTAATAGAAAGGATGGAATGAGTGGTATCCCAACGGGCTTTAAGGAGCTTGACAAGCTGACGATGGGGTGGCAAAACTCTGACTTGGTGATTATTGCAGCACGTCCGGCAATGGGCAAGACTGCCTTTGTGCTATCAATGGCGAAGAATATAGCTATCAACTATGAGTTTCCGGTGGCAGTGTTTTCGCTTGAGATGGCTAACGTGCAGCTTGTGAACAGATTGATAGTAAATGTGTGTCAGATAAAGGGCGAAAGCATCAAGAGCGGAAGGCTATCAAATGATGAGTGGGAGAGATTGGATAGCAAGATCAGAGAGCTATATGATGCGCCTATATATGTGGATGATACGCCAAGCTTGTCGGTGTTTGAGCTCAGAACAAAGGCACGACGATTGGTGAGGGAGCATGACGTGAAGTTGCTAATCATTGACTACTTGCAGCTGATGAATGCAAGTGGCATGAACTTTGGGAGCAGGGAGCAGGAGGTGAGTATGATATCTCGCTCGCTGAAGGGGCTGGCTAAGGAGCTGAATATACCAATATTGGCACTATCGCAGCTTAATCGTGGTGTGGAGGCTCGACAGGGGAATGAGGGCAAGCGTCCGCAACTTGCCGACCTTCGTGAGTCGGGAGCTATTGAGCAGGATGCCGACATAGTGTGCTTTATTCACCGTCCGGAATATTACCGTATTACGGAGGATGAGATGGGCAATTCGCTTATTGGTGTGGCTGAGATTATTATTTCAAAACACCGAAACGGACCCACAGGTATTGCTAATATGCGATTTGACAATGAGTATGCTCGCTTTGAGAACTTGGATGCCAACAGGGTAAGCAGCCAAAGCCAAGGCAACTATGTGGAGATACCATCTAAGATGAGTGCCAAGCCAATGGAGCAAAAATCATCTGAAATGGCATCAAATGATTTTTTGAATAATAGCAATGAAAGACCACCATTTTAAAAAGAATATATGTAGAGATATGAAAAGATATATTGCAATACTATTTGCCTCAATATTGCTTGCATCATGTGGCGGAGTGAGCTCGGATGCTAAGAAAGCTGCAAAGCTCACTAATAAATCTATCGAGAAGACTAACAAGATGAAGCTGAAGGAGGCTGAGAAGCTCTTCAAGAAATCGAAAGAGATATTAGATAAATATGAGGAGCACAAAAAGAGGGATAAGTTTTATAAGATATATATAGAGAAGAGAGATAAGGGAAGGAAAAAGTAAATATTATATGAGGGTGGCAAGAAACTAAATTTTATTTAGTAATTTTGCCACTTATCGTATAGTTCAATTTTTAATTTAGTTGCTTAATGTATAGTCCTCAGATAATGAGAAAGATGATTTCTCTTTTTATAATAGTGCTTTTGTTTGCGTCTGTATCATCGGCTCAAAGTGCAGAATATACCCTTATATCAAAAAACAACCAGACATATTATATATATAAGGTGAAAAGTGGTGAGGGATTGTATGCCGTGTCAAGACTATTTAATGTATCGGTTGAAGAGTTGATGAAAAACAATCCTGGCTCTGAAAGTGGGCTAAAGCATGGGCAGGAGCTATTGGTGCCTGCTGCCAAATCTAACAAGGTGCTTCAGGATGTGAATCAATCGAAAACCTTTAGGCACACTGTGGAGCGAGGCATGACGCTGTATAGCATTGCTCAGATGTATAACACCTCGGTGGAGGATATAATACGGCTAAACCCTGGACTCACCGAGAATATAAGTGAGGGGCAGGTGCTCGTGATTCCACAACAGAAGAAACTATTTACCTCTGATGAGGGCTTCACCTATCACACCATTATTGCAAAAGAGACGCTATATTCGGTATCTAAACTATACAATCTGAAGCCTGAGAATCTGATTGAGGCAAACTCGGGACTGTCGGTTGAGACATTTCAGGTGGGCAAAATAATTCGCATACCCAACAAACAAGTGGCTCCAGAGATGGTGATGCAAGTGAAAAACGAAGTGCATAGGGTGAAGAAGGGCGAGACCATGTTTTCTATTTCACAATTGTATGGCGTGAAGGTATCTGATATTGAGGAGGCAAATGGCATACTTGCATCCAAGATTAAGCCAAATATGGAGCTTGTGGTGCCTGTGAAGAATATGGTGGAGGTGAATAACAGAATGAGCGAGGTGGATGCCGACAGACTGCTGAGCAAGGTGCAGCCCAATGTGAAGGCAGATGTGCTGAAGGTGGGTTTGCTACTACCATTCTTAGATACTAAGGAAAACCAACATCTTAGATTGCAAGAATATTATGAGGGTTTCTTGCTGGCAGTGGACAAGATGAAGAGCAATGGTGCAAATATAGAGGTATATGTATTTGATATAAGCACCAAAACAAAGCTCGAAAGCCTATTGGGAACAATGGAGATGCAATCTCTACACCTATTGATTGGTGGCATGACGGACGAGCAGATAAGTATATTATCGAACTTTTCGCAAAAGAACAAAGTGAAATATGTGGTGCCTTTCTCGTCAAAAAACAATGAGGTGCTGAGCAATGATAAGATATTTCAGGTGAATACTCCGCATATGTATTTGTATGCAAAGGCGTCGGGAATGTTTGTAAATCAATTTAGAACTAAGAATGTGGTGATTGTGGATGTGCCAGATAATGATGACAAAGCTGATTTTATCACTATCCTAAAATCCGACTTGAAGAAGAATAATATAAAGTATCAGAGCGTAAGACTGTCTGATGATTTGGCTACGGACATATTGCCAATGCTAAGAAATGATGTGGAGAATATCATTGTGCCCACGTCGGGCAATTCGGGCTCACTAAAGGATATAATGAACTCGCTATCTGAGGTGTTGCAAACTAATGTGGGAATGACAACACGACTATTTGGCTATCCCGAGTGGCAGACTTATGGATATGATATGCAAAAGCTTATGCACTCGTTTGGCACCTATTTCTATTCATCATTTTATGTGGACAATCAGGATGCTAAAACACGTCAGTTTTTGCAAGACTTCAAGAAATGGTATGGTCGCGATCTGATTGTTACCTTCCCCAAATATGGAATGTTTGGCTACGATACTGGTTTGTTCTTCCTAAATGCTATGCACAAATATGGTATTAATTTTGAAAACCATGTAGAGCAAGTTTCCGTTGATGATTTGGTATTGCAATTTGCATTCAAATTTGAGAGAGCCAACAATTGGGGGGGCTTCATAAATACAGGTTTGTTCTTGATACACTACGATACTGACAACCAAACATATAAAATAAATAAGAGCAGATAATGAAAAGATTGCTATTGCTTGTGCTATTGCCTCTTGCATTTGCGGGGCAGCTACTTGCACAGAATGGGGAGTTTGAGAAAAAACTATATATTGGTGTGGGTGGTGGTGTATTGTCATCGACAATAGATTTTGTGCCACGAAAGGCACAGCTATTCAATATGGGAATGCATGGTGGCGTATCGGCAAAGTTTATATCCGAAAAGCACCTGGGATTTATATTAGAGCTCAACTATATGCAGAAAGGGTGGACTGAGGAGTTTGACGAGGATGTGGACTATGAATATCAGCGCACGCTAAACTATGTGGAACTACCATTTATGACGCATGTGTATTTTGGAGATAAATTCAGATTTGTATTTAATGCTGGTCCACAAATTGCCTTCATGATTGGCGATAGCTATAAGATAAACAACTCGTATGCTAATTATCTAAATGAAATAAGAAAACTAACGCCCGATGACCCAACGGTGGCTCAGTATGATGCCAAGCTGCGCAAATTTGATTATGGACTAACTGGTGGAATGGGCATGGAGTTGAACACTGCCATTGGCATGATGCAATTAGAAGGCCGATACTACTTTGGGCTTGGAGATATATTTGAGAACCGAGATTCTAAGAATAAAATATTTAGCCGTTCTGCTAACAGAAACATAGAGGCTAAGCTTACCTACTACTTCAGAGTGAAATAATGTGATTTGTATTATTACTATATAAAGCTATAATCATTTCATCTCGATGGGATTATACAATTGAATATCATCTCATTAATCACCACCTAATTACCACCGAATATCTATCGAATCTCGCAACAACCGCCCCTAAATCCCCTTAAGGGGACTTTGACGAGTCCAAATGATGATTAATTTGAGTGCAATCTCATATCAAAAAAACAAACCCACACACCATCTCCAACTCAACTACTGCACTCCCCTTTCAGGGGTTAGGCGGCGGAAATAATGGATAATGCGGAGGAGCTTCATTGACCAAAAAGTTTTATCAGACAGTAATGTGATTTGTATATGAAAATAATTTGATATATCTTTGAACAAAATTACATGGAGATATGTTCATATGTTTTTAACGATAAAATGAAAAGAATAGAATTCGAAATTGATACAAAGAAGTTTGATAAGTCTCAGTTTGAAGAGGCTGCTTACATCCTTAAAGCTTTAGCTAATGAAATTAGACTAAGTGTGATAGTATTGTTGACACATCAAGAGGAGCGAACGGTGACGGAATTGATGGAGATAATAAATTGCGAACAGTCTCTGTTATCGTATCACCTGACAGATATGAGAGCTAAAGGCATACTGAATACTCGAAAGAGTGGCAAGAACTGTTTTTATTCCATCAAAAATAAGAAGGTGGTGGAGATGCTATCATGTGTGATAGGGTGTGATGCAAATAAGAATTGATAAATATAAAAAAACAAATGTGAGAATGAAGATTAGACTTTTACTAACAGCAGTGTTAGCAGTGATGATGACTATGTCGTGTACTAATAATAAGAACACTAATACATCAGAAACCGAAAGTACTACCGAACAAGAAATAAAATCAAATAATAATATGGCTAAAACAATCAATTTAACAAGAGAAGATTTTTTATCTAAAGTAGCAAACTATGAAGCAAGCCCACAAGAGTGGAAGTACCTGGGTGACAAGCCTTGCTTGATAGACTTTTATGCAGACTGGTGTGGACCATGCAAGATGGTGGCACCAATACTTGACGAGCTTGCAGCAGAATATGCGGGCGATATTTATATCTACAAAGTGGATACTGAGGCAGAACAGCAATTGGCTGGCGAGTTTGGCATACGTAGCATCCCATCATTATTGTTTGTTCCGATGGAAGGACAACCACAAATGGCACAGGGTGCACTACCAAAGGATGCTTTGAAAGAGGCTATTGCTGAAGTGTTGCTTGTGAAAAACTAAAACAAAGAATGTGATATGAACAACAATTTCTTTATTGAAAGTAAGAGCAAATATGGGTTTGATGAAACCGTGGATAAGCTCAATGAAGTGATAGCTGCAGGTGGATGGCGTGTACTTCACACTCACAACCTGCAGGAGACAATGAAGAAGAATGGTTATGATGACGTACTTCAAACAAAAGTGATAGAGCTATGCAATCCTAAGCTTGCTTATCAATTGCTATCTGACGATTTGATGCGTATTTATTCGAATATGATGCCCTGCCGCATGTCGGTATATGAACAGGCTGACGGTGCTACCTACATTTCTCGAATGAATACTAAGATGCTTGCGGCACAGATTGGTGGCAAAGTGCAAGAGGTAATGGGTGGAGCATTTGAACAGGCAGAAGATTTTTGCGATGAGGTATGTGGTTAAACTATACATACACAAACAGATATATTTTTTTTAATAACTAAATGAACGTCAATTGATTAGATTAGTAACGGACAAATCCATAAGTGAGGATTTGTCCGTTTGTGTTATTCATTGAGCCATCGTGTAATGGCACTGAATACATTTTCTCTATCTTTTCGCTTGCGCTTTTTGGGTGGTATTGGCGCAAATACTTTTAGACCTTTGGGGATAATCTTTACTACTATTTCATTGCCCGACTCCAATGGCTCACCATCAACGTGCATTACTCCCGATTTGTTTCGCTTGATTACTAAGTTACTTGTGAGCAATGAGATCATCTTGCTGTTTTTGTCAATATTCTTTGTGAAAAGCTGAAAAGTAGTTTGTGGAAACTCATTGGGATTGAGTGGCTTTAGTATTGATACATTCATCTTGCCATCTTCCATATCCGCAGTGGGAGCTATATATGCTTCGTTGCCATATTGAGATGCATTGGCACAAGTGACAAGAAATGCACGCTCATTAATAGTGCCTTCATCATGAGTAATTTCATATTCTTCAGATCTAAATTCAATAACACCCTCCACCACATTGCGCACATATCCAAGTGGACCTCTCTTTTTTTCGTCGGCAAACTTATCGCTAATAAAAGCATCAAAGCCAACGCCACAAGTGCAGAAGAAGATACTATCGTTGGCAACGCCATAGTCTATGGTACGCACATTGCCTTCTCTGATAATGTTGATTGCCTTGCTGGCATCCAATGGAATATTGAGATCTCTGGCTAAGCCATTGCCCGAGCCAAAGGGAATAATGCCGAATATAGTGTCGCTATCGACAAGCTCTTTTGCCACCTCGTTGACGGTGCCATCACCACCAGCTGTAACAACAAATTTGAATCGATCTCTCACCGCTTCTCTTGCTATCTCAGTGGCATGACCAGCATAACCAGTGATGCGAATGAAAATGTCGTACTTGGTTTGATCGAATGATGATGCAAACTCTTCGGGTAGAAATCTTTTTGATTCGTTACCAGAAACAGGATTAATTATCAGACAGACTTTCTCTTTAGACATATCAAATTATTTTATTACAAAAATAGGGCAAATAACCATTTAGCCTCTATATTATCAATAATTTATTTGTCGCTTCGATTATTGTTAACTACTTTTGTGCATTAACTTCAATAAATTATGATTAGACCTGATAGTTTGATATTTGATATGGACGGCACTCTGTGGGACAATGTGGGCTCGTATGAGATAGTGTGGAACAAGGGATTGGAGATATTGGGATATGAAAGGCGAGTAAACCGTGAGGACTTGCTAAAACTGATGGGCAAGGAGGCTCGCGTGATGTTGAGTTTTATATTGCCCAATTCATCTATTGCCGAACAAGATAAACTATTTGACGAGGTGATATATCAATACAACCAACTGATACCAAACATTAAGCCTGAGATATATGAGGGAGTATATGATGGACTTGAAAAACTTGCCGAAAAGTATCCACTATTTCTATTGAGCAACTGCGAGGAGGGTGGATTGGTGAACTTTATGAGTCATACTGCCACCAATCATCTGTTTGTGGACTATATGGAGCATGGGCAGAACTTGAAGCCAAAAGCCTTCAACATGCAATTGCTAAAAGATAAGCACAATTTGAAAAGTCCTATATATATTGGTGACACCGACACAGATAGCAAAGCATCTGCTGAGGCTGGATTGCCATTTGTGTATATGACATATGGATTTGGCGAGTCAGATAATTATTCAATGAAATTTGACTCCTTTGGAGAACTGACCGAATACTTTTTAAACTTGTAATAAACATATACTATATATATATGCAGGGTGGATTTATACTTATTGTAATTGCAGCATACTTTCTGCTATTGATGTTGATTTCGTATCTGACCAGCAGAAAGGGGGGTGGCAATGATACCTTTTTTCGTGCCAACAAATCATCTAAGTGGTATATCGTGGCATTTGCTATGATAGGCACATCGATATCGGGTGTCACCTTTGTGTCGGTGCCAGGCATGGTGAGGGGCTTGGATATGACCTACATGCAGATGGTGTTTGGATTCTTTTTTGGGTACTTGGTGATTGCTTATGTTTTGCTGCCATTGTATTACAAACTCAATCTGACCACTATATATGGTTATTTAGATCAGAGGTATGGCAATAAGTCATACAAAACTGGAGCTTGGTTTTTTCTTTTATCAAAGATAGTGGGTGCAGCCGCAAGGTTGTATTTGGTCGCTTATATATTGCAGTCGCTCGTGTTTGATGCAATGAATGTACCTTTTGCAGTAACCGTAGTGGTTATTATCTTAATAATATGGTTGTATAGCCATAAGAGCGGGATCAAAACTATTATTTGGACAGACTGGATACAAACATTGCTATTCTTGACAGCACTTGTGCTTATTATATGGCAGGTGATGACAAGATTGGATATGGGCGTTATGGATGCAGTGAAGACAATAAGCAACAGTCCGCACTCGCGCATATTTGTGTTTGACGATTGGGCAAGCACTCAAAATTTCTTTAAGCAGTTTCTTAGTGGAATGTTTATTACGATTGTGATGACAGGCTTGGATCAAGATCAAATGCAAAAGAACCTAACGATAAATAGCTTGAAGGATGCTCAAAAAAATGTGATATCTTATGGTTTTGCCTTTGCTCCTATCAATTTTTTATTTCTTTCGCTTGGTGTGTTGATGATATATTTTGCAGAGCAATCGGGTATAGCACTGCCTGAAGTGTCAGACAATATTATGCCAATGATTGCAAGTCAATATTTGGGTACTGCCACCTTAGGGATATTAATTGTAGGGATTGTGGCTGCCGCCTTTTCGAGTGCCGACTCTGCTTTGACAGCACTTACAACATCCTTTTGTGTGGATATTTTGGAGATGAAGCCTACCGATGTGCCCGCAATAGAGAGAAAGAATGTGAGAACAAGACGACTTGCGCATATTGCTATAAGCGTGGTGTTTGTATTGATAATATTGCTAATTAAAGCAATAGGTTCTGATAGTATCATTACTGCTATATACAAATTGGCATCATATACATATGGACCCTTGTTGGGATTGTACTTTGTTGGTCTATACACTAAGGTGAAACCCATAGACAAATATGTTCCCTACGTGGCTATTGCAGCTCCAATAATTTGTTATATAATAGAGATAGTAGGTATAAGTGTGTGGGGATATAGAGTGGGGTATGAGCTTTTGCTAATCAATGGTGCACTGACAGGGTTGGGACTGTGGATGCTAAGCTATATGGGATCCCGAAGAGGAATATAGTATAACTTATTTGTGAAAATTTTAATTGAATAATTGATAAAGATATGAATATAAAAACAGCGGAATTTGTTATTAGTAATACAGATTACAAATTGTGTCCGCAGGATGCAAAGCCTGAGTATGCCTTTATTGGGCGTTCTAACGTGGGCAAATCTTCTCTAATCAATATGCTTACTAACCGCAAGGGTTTGGCAATGACCTCATCAAAGCCTGGCAAGACCATGCTTATCAATCATTTTATAATAAATGATGAATGGTATTTGGTGGACTTGCCTGGCTATGGATACGCACGCCGAAGCAAAGAGAATAGAGAACAGCTACAACTACTAATTGAAGATTACATATTGGAGCGAGAGGCTCTCACCTCTTTGTTTGTTTTAGTGGATAGTCGTCACGAGCCACAAAAGATTGACTTAGAGTTTATGGAGTGGCTTGGCGAAAGTGGAGTTCCTTTTAGTATTGTATTTACTAAGGGAGACAAACAAGGTCCAATGCGCTTGCAGCAAAATGTGGATGAGTATAAGCAAAAGCTTCTTGAATCATGGGAGGATCTCCCTCCGATATTTGTGACTTCGTCTGAAAAGAATATAGGCAGAGATGAACTTCTGAAATACATTGCAGATATAAATACTCAGATATTGAAATAGCAATTACCAGATATATAAATAAAAAAATCCCAACTTGGTGTGATACCTTGTTGGGATTTATTATTTTGTTTATGGTTGAGAAGTATTATTCACTATCTGTAAATCTCCTTTTTGCCCGCTAATAGAGTATTCCTCATCAATGAAATGATAGTCATCGGTCCCACACCACCTGGCACTGGGGTGATATAGCTACACTTTGGTGCAACTTCATCAAAAGCCACATCGCCAGTTAGCTTGAAACCTGATTTTCTTTCGGAATTGGGAACCCTCGTGGTACCTACATCGATAACCACTGCACCTTCTTTCACCATATCCCCTTTGAGAAACTCGGGAACACCCAATGCAGCAATTATAATATCAGCCTCGAGACAAATCTCTTTAATATTCTTGGTGCGACTATGGCACACAGTGACAGTGCAATCACCTGGATACCCTTTTTGCATTAACAAATTGGCTACGGGCTTGCCAACGATATTGCTTCTACCCAAAACCACGCAATGCTTGCCACTTGTCTCTATTTCATATCTTTTCAAGAGTTCCACTATACCAGCAGGAGTAGCAGATACAAAGCAAGGCATCCCTAAAGACATACGCCCCACATTGACAGGATGAAAGCCATCCACATCTTTGCGGTAATTTATAGCTTCTATGATTTTATCCTCAGAGATGTGCTTGGGCAAAGGAAGCTGAACTATAAATCCATCTACATCATTATCCTTATTTAGTTTGTCAACGCATGCAAGCAACTCCTCTTCAGTGATATTATTCTCGTATCTAATAAGAGTAGATTTGAAACCAACCTCTTCGCAAGTCCGAACCTTATTGGCAACGTATGTTTCGCTACCTCCATCATTGCCTACCAAAACGGCAACCAAGTGAGGAGTTTTGCCACCATTAGCCTTAATATCAGCCACCTCTTGAGCTATCTCCTTTTTTATCTGAGCCGATACCGCTTTTCCATCTATTAACTTCATGCTTCTTTAGTTTATTATTTATCGTCTCTTTGCTCTGCCGCCACCTCTTGCTGCATTCATCATAGCTTTCTTGCCACCGCCAGTAGTCATCATATGCATCATCTTGCGAGTTTCATCAAACTGCTTGATAAGTTTGTTTACCTCCTGAACTTCAGTTCCACTACCTTTGGCTATACGAGCACGGCGACTTCCGTTTAGCACTTCAGGATTAGTACGCTCAGCGGGAGTCATGGAGTGTATAATAGCCTCAATGCTCTTGAAGGCATCATCATCTATATCAAGGTCTTTTATTTGTTTGCCAATACCAGGAATCATTGATGCAAGCTCTTTTAGATTACCCATCTTTTTCACTTGCTGTATCTGCCCAATAAAGTCATTGAAATCAAACTGATTCTTAGCTATTTTCTTTTGTAGTCGGCGAGCTTCTTCTTCATCATACTGCTCTTGCGCCCTCTCCACAAGCGAAACAATATCACCCATACCAAGAATACGATCAGCCATACGCTCGGGATGGAACACATCTATAGCATCCATCTTCTCGCCTGTACCAACAAACTTGATAGGCTTGTCAACTACAGAACGAATTGATAATGCCGCACCACCACGTGTGTCACCATCAAGCTTTGTGAGCACAACACCGTTGAAATTGAGCCTATCGTTAAATTCTTTTGCTGTATTTACGGCATCCTGACCTGTCATCGAGTCCACAACGAATAGAATCTCGTCTGGCTTTACTGCATCTTTGATAGCAGTAATCTCATTCATTAGCACTTCATCAATAGCAAGGCGACCAGCAGTATCTATAATAATTAGATCTCTACCTGTTTGTTTTGCTTGTTTTAGTGCATTAAGAGCTATCTGTACAGGGTCTTTGTTATCATCTTCGAAATAAACGGGGATACCAATTTGCTCACCCAAAATCTTCAACTGCTCGATAGCAGCAGGACGATATACGTCGCCCGCCACTAAAAGAGGCTTCTTTCCTCTCTTTGTCTTGAGCATATTGGCAAGTTTGCCAGAGAAAGTGGTCTTTCCCGAGCCCTGCAAACCAGACATAAGTATAATTGCAGGCTTTCCGTCCACGTTGATATCTGTAGCAGTGCCACCCATAAGGGCAGAGAGCTCGTCATGAACAATCTTTACCATCAGCTCATGAGGCTTCACGGCAGTAAGCACATCTTGTCCTAATGCTTTTTGCTTTACATTTTCGGTAAAGTCTTTAGCCGTTTTGTAGTTTACGTCGGCATCAAGAAGCGCACGTCTAACATCTTTCAACGTTTCTGCAACGTTTATTTCGGTGATTCTTCCTTCACCCTTCAGTATTTTAAACGACCTTTCAAGTCTATCACTTAAATTTTCAAACATAGTAATATTGATTGTATTTTATATTTTGGAAACAAAGATAAATAAAATGCTCTAAATGAGCAATAAAGTATTGGTCATCATTTGCTTATTTTGAATGATGTCACCCCCGATGGCATTGAGGAGTGAACTAATGATGAGAATATGGGTGAGTAAAGTGTGTTTAATGATTTTGCATATCTAATTTATTGGTTGTGTCGGAACGACGAATGATTTCATTTTTGTACAATATGCTTCGTCGTCTATCTAATGATGTTGGAGAAGTAGCATTAGACATAAGGTCATCTGCAATTGTAGCCCAATTGAGTGCCGACTCCATATCGTCCAACATCTCATACGCCAACGCAATATTGTGAGCAGCTCTAGCTTTTGCTACTTTGTCTTTCTCTTTATCGTAGTAGTCATCCCATTTACTTATAGCCTCTAACCATTGATTGTTTTTAGCGAATACTTCTCCTTCTCTCATTTTTGAGCTGAGGGGAGTGTAAAGCCATCTATTTTGAAATTCCCAATGTGGTGAAAATACCTTAGTCATCTTTTCGGCAGCATATACTGCGAGCTCCTTCATGGCATCTTCGGTTGTGGGAAGAATAAATTCGGCATGTGCTCGTCCATCCTTAATGTCGAAGCCCTCCCATACAAGACTATCATTGTACTGCACTGCTGGTATTGAGCCATCTAAAGAGGGCAAATATACTCTTATTATAGACTGTACTTTGGCTGTAATATCTGCATAGGCATAACCCTCTTGCTTAAACTGATCGGTGCGAACGGTCTGTATGATTAGTTTATCTAATGATATAATAGCATCGGCACCACTTTCCACTCTCAATCTTATCATTACCTCGGGGTCAAGCGCATTTTCCCTCCAATAATCATTGTCCTTTCGTATGGGTTCATTGTGATATTGCACATTTTCAAAATACCCCTCTTCAGATAGAAACTGGCTCAATGCTTCTGTATAATATATGGCTATGCTATCGGATGAAGCTGTTATATCCTCAAGCGATTTGTATCCTAATTTTTTATGCCTATGTCCCACATTATCGGGCTGTGGCAGTACATTGTTTACTACTAAAACAGATTTTATATATGTTGGCAACGTAACCTTAGCTGGCTCCCTTGTTTCGATATTCATATACCTAATACCAGAGCAGCTACTAAGCAATATTACTGAAAGTATGATTAATATGTTCCCGTTTATTATTTTCATAATCGTTATTTTTATTTATCGTATTCGTATAATTGAATATTATATGCAAATCTAACATTAAATCTTTTATCAAAATTGAAAATGAATGCTCATTGTCACAAAATGTATATAAGTATGATGCCTGAAAGGCATTGAAGGTTTAAAATATGAGAGAGATTGCTTTGCACTAAATTACAATTTGAAACCAATAAATGCAAAACAATATCAAATTGGTTGTAAATTTCTAAACAAAATAGCTTTTTGCTTTGTTGTAACTAAAAATAAGCTAACGATAAAGTAGTTCTGCAAACATAGAGTCATACATATACCGCAAGAATAAATTACACGATGCTTAATATACTTTTGAGATATTGTTTAACAACTAATAGTCATATCCTATGCTTAAAAATCACAGATCTTTAATGACTTATCTCCTGATAATGTCGTCCATAATGCTACATGGACAAAGCATTATGATAAATCTACCCACTAATCCACCACCAAACATATCGGATTGGGCAACGGGTACAAGTCCTTTCACTATTAATGTTTCGGGAACTGCCACATTGGGAGAGAGTAGAATATTAGTATTCATAAGAAGTTCGTCAGGACAAATAGTGTGCGGAACGAACCAATCATCAATGGCACAATTCACTGATATCAAAGCTGGCGCACCACGTGTATGGGTTGGACAAGCGGCTATTGCTCTATTGGGGGATGATTGCTTATTGCCAGTTGGAAGTTACGAAATATGCGTTCAGATATTTGGCATCAAAAACCGAGAAGCCATCAAACCCGATTTGGAAAGATGCCTACCATTTGAGATAAGAGACTTGGAGTGTACGCCACCTAATAATGTGGTTCCAAGAGATGAGCAGCTATTCTCGTCAGTGGATATTCTAAAACCGATTACATTTTCGTGGTCTCCATTTGTGATGCAGGGCAGAAAGCTAATAACTTACAATCTGATGGTGTGGGAGATAGAAGATGGACAAACACTGTATGAGGCTCTTTATAACAATATGCCATCGATTACTGAAAACATAAAAAACCGCACTAATTATATTGTAACTCCTGGATTAATTGAAAAAAGAAATGCTACTTATGTGTGGAGAGTTACAGCAGTGGATGAAGAGGGTAGCCCCTTGTGCAACAATGCTCGGAGCGAACCAACAATATTCAAAATAGAGTTGCCTGAGGAGACACCTGCTATAACAGAAGATGATGACAGTACTCGCTCAACAGAGAAAGATTGTTGCGCCAATGATATAATTGATAACACTGTTGTCCGATAAAAACTTTTTGAAAGAAGTACGAGGGCAAATTTAAGTT
>CAZNRT010000063.1:0-15751 GCA_964575445.1 uncultured Proteiniphilum sp.
TTAAGAAATGAATATGCTTGGTATTTACCAATTTCTGAGTATGAAATAGAAGTTAATGATAAGCTTGAGCAAAATCCTTACTATTCGGTAACTAAAAAGTAAAAATCATGAGAAAAATAATAAAATTATTCCTATTAATATTTGTGTTTAGTATTTATTCATGTACTGATCCTTACGAGAATGCTACGTTTCAAGTTTATGATATTAATCCTGTTTCATCTTATTTAGAGACTCGTCCAAATGATTTCTCTGAATGGATAAAAGTTTTGAAATATGCGGATTTGTTTAATGCAGTTAATCAAGCAACTGAGTCATTTACCGTGTTTGCTCCAAACAATGAGGCAGTTAGTAGTTTTTATAAAAAGAAAGGTATGAAGTCTATTGATGACTTAGGATACGACTATGCACGTGAGCTTGTTAAATATCATATTATTCCAGATTCGATAGGTCTTGATCAATTTATTATTGGTGGAAAAATCGAAAATAAAACTCTTTCAGACGACTATCTTACAGTTTCTTTTGATGAAACAGGTGAGGGGGGCTATAATTCTATTTTTATCAATAAAGAGGCACGAGTTGTTGAATTGGCAACTCAGGTCTCTAATGGATATATTTATGTTCTAAATGCTGTTCTATCTCCATTAGTTGAAACAGTATATGAGAGAGTTTCTTCTGATGACAGTTTTAAAATTTTTCTTTCAGCTCTTGATAAAACATCTTGGAGTGATAGTTTAAAAACAATTTACGATCAGATTAAACGCCCTGACGGTACTTCTTATCAACAAAAAAGAGATTACACTGTACTTGCTGTTTCAGACGAAGTATATAATAAAAAAGGTATTAATTCAATTGATGATCTAATTAGAACTTTAGAGTCGGAAGACGATGATAGAGAGGATCCATTGTTTGACTATATTGCATATCATACAATTAAAGGTAATTATCCTCTTTTTGATTTTTTCAATTTCTCAGGATCAGGGAAGAAAAAACTATGGCAAACAATGACGGATGCAGTATTAGAGATTTCTCAAGAAGAGGATGATAAGTTTTATATTAATTATGCGTCTGAGGATTATATGGCTCAGTTTATCGAAAATAAATCTGATGTCCCTGCCAGGAATGGAGTTTTACACCAGGTAAATCAATATTTGCCAATATGGCAACCTGTTAATCCCGTTGAGGTTGTGTTTGATTTCTGTGATTACCCTGAGGTAGCTTCTTATATAAAAACTAATGGTACTACTGGGCAAATATATCAATCAGAGCATGCTTCAAGTGAATATAGAACCGAAATTACTAATCTTTCTTGTTATAATGTAGAAGTATTAAATCAACCAGCTACTCCTTTATCAACTTATAACTATGTGGATTATTTTACTGTGAAGGCTTCAAGTAACTGGACAAAATGTTTGAATAAAGATCAACTAATTCTTAATCTTGGATACTTAGGATCTATACAGATGAAAACCCCTTTGATTGTAAAAGGAAAATATAAAGTTACTTTGCATTTCTGCTATGCTACATCTATGAACTTTATGAGAACAATGACAAGTGGAAGTAATGGAGGTGGGTTGCGCTTCTCATTTGATGGTGAGAATGTTAAAGATGCTTCTCCATACGCTACAGTCCCTGTAAATACATTAAATACATATGAGATGGTTCTGTATGAAGAAATAGAATTCAACAAGACCTCCAATCATGACTTTAAAATTGTAATTACTGACCCATCTGCAGGAACTAATAAAAGTTTCCGTATTCAATTAGATTATTTATTATTCGAACCGATTATTGATTAAAATTTAAGTGTTATGAAAAAAATATTAGTTTTTATTTTTTGTTTATTGGTCCTTCTTTCATGTTCTGAGGAATGGGATTCTCATTATGGAGAAAAAGATGGTGTAATAAATGATGAAAGCGTAAATATTACAAATAAAAGCTTTGTTGAATATTTGAAGAGCGATGCTTCATATAAGTCTATATCAGATTTGTTTTTTGAAGCTGGTATTTTTGATAATATTACAGATCGAGATCAGTTATTTACGGTGTTAGTAGTAAATAATGATATTCTGAATACTTTTCTGCCTTCAGTTGATGATAAACAATATTTTGCAAATTCTCACATTTCAAATATTGCTATCTCACCATCAAATCTTTCGGACAATCAGAGAGTTTTTATGTGGAATAAAAAGTATATTAATATCTCTAAGAAAGTCGAAAGCGATAATAAATATAATATCTCATTCAACAATGCTAAGGTAAAAAAAATCATCAAAGCTAAAGATGCTTATATTTATGAATTGGATGAGATTGTTGATTCTCCAAAATCAATGTATGAGATAATCGAAAATTTAGGAGACGATTATTCAATTTTTAGAGATATGATAATGTCTAAAAATAAAAAATCTTTTGATAAAAATGCGAGTTATCCAATAGGTGTTGATAATACTGGTAGCACAGTATATGATTCTGTTTTTGTAATTACCAATCCTTATTTCTTAGCTAAGAAGTTTGATATAATGTCAGAGTCTCTTACAGCGACTATGTTAATTCCCTCCAATGATGTTATTTCTAATGCATTGAATACTGCAAAAAATAATTTAAATGATTGGGGGCTAACACGAGCAGATTCCATAATGGAAAACTGGGTATTTCAATCTGCTTTTTTTAATAGAAAACTATCAAAAAATGATTTTGCTCAAAATGAAGATCTAACTTCAATTTTTGATAAACAATGGAGAACAACTGTTCAAAAGGTAAACTTAGATGCTCCGATATCAATGAGTAATGGAACTGCATACTATATTGATTTTATGAAAATTCCTACAAATGTGTTGATCTATAGGTTGAAAGATTATATGAAAGGTTATGAATTTTTATCTGAAGCCGATAAGAATAAATATTTTGCCTCTGATAATCTAAAGTTTAATAAATTAAACACTGACGTAGCTGGATGGTCTGGTTGGCCCGCTGGTGGTTTTCCTTTAGTTGAAAATAGAGTTTTGATTTATGATCTCTTAGAGCCAACCCTGGAGGAGTTTACTCTTAATTTTGTACCTTTTAAATTAAACCTAAGCGGTGGTACTTATACTGCTACTCCATACCGTATTCCTCCTGGTGAATATGATTTGTGTCTTGGTTTTAAACAGAATCTTGGTTTTAATATTGAGATTTCTTTCAATGGAAAATTTATTAGAACTATATCAACCTCAGAATTAACTGCAACAACATACCATTATGATAGAGGGGGACAAGGTTATCCAGAAGGTTATGATATAAATAAAGCTACTGATAGCAAAAAAGGAAACTATGATCGAGATGGTGGAAGAGTTGGGGTGGTCACAATTGATGGAACTGAGCCTGTTGAGATTGAAATTAAATTTCATGGTGTTGGCGTTAAAAAACAATCTATTTTTCATCATTGGTGCCTTCGTCCAACTGCAAATTGTTATTAATATTTTTATAAACCAAAAATATGAAACTTATAAAAACAAATTTCTTTATACTACTGTTTTTTCTGTATAGTTCCTTAATAGGTCTATATGCTCAAAAACATCAAGCTGTTACAGGTAAAGTAATCAATTCATTAAATCAACCAATTGAAGGTGCAGTAGTTTCTATATCAGGGCATGTGCCTATTATTACATCTAAAGATGGATTATTTGGATTTGAATTAAAATCAGATAATGAACGTATAAATGTTAGAGCCGAAGGATTCTTCCCCGTATCAAGGTTTGTCGAAAAAGGGGTAACTAATATGATTGTAATGATTTCTGATAATCAATTCAATTATAATGAAACCTTACTGATGCCATTTGTAGATGAGTTGTCTGAGATTAAAAGCACTTCTTCTACCAACATTTCCAAAAAAGACTTCTCTAACGGTAGTGTGACAATTGATCAAGTGCTTGTTGGACGTGTTTCAGGTTTAAGTGTTACCCCAATGGGTGGTATGCCAGGAGAAGGAAGTTATTTAAATCTAAGAGGTAATAAATCTTTAGTTGGTGATAATTCTCCTTTGATTGTAATTAATGGCGTTCCATATTTGCCTAACAAAAATGAATCGAATCTAATTAATGGATATGTGAGAAATGTTTTCCAAACCTATAATATTGATAATATTCAAAATATTACTGTATTGAAGGGAGTAGCAGCATCACTTTATGGTTCATTGGGGTCGAATGGAGTTATTCTTATTGAAACAAACAAAGCTTCATCAACCGACTTAGAGACTAAAATTAGTTTTGCAGGTCAGTATGGTGTTAATTGGAATAATAAAAGATTGCCTCTTCTTAGTGGTAAAGAGTATAATTCATACTTGTCAGATATTGGAATGACATATTACGACAATATGGACAATTTCCTGCGAGACTTTCCATTTTTAAGTGATGCTAATAGTAAATACAATTATTTATATAATAACAATACTGATTGGCAGGATTTAATCTATAGAAGAGGATTTCTTACTGATAATAATTTTAGAGTTCGTGGTGGAGATGCTATTGCAAAATATGATTTATCATTAGGATATTCAAATAGCCAAGGTGTTTTAAATAATACTTATTCTCAGAGATATAATACTCTTTTGAATACCAGTGTATTAATAAGTAAACAGGTGGAAATGAATGCTGATTTTGGTCTTTCTTTCTTAAATGGTGTTTTAAAAGATCAGGGAATGGTTAATCAAACAAATCCTGTCTTAGCAGCTTATAAGCAAGCTCCTCTTTTGAGTCCATTTAATAAAGATGATCAAGGAAATACTTTAGCATCTTATTCTTCTTATTACTATGGTAATAATGATAATCAAGACTTTGCGGTGAGTAATCCTTTAGCAATCATCGATGATTTAGATGCTCGCAACAAACAGTATGATATCAATGTTAAAACGAGTCTTAATTATAGACCATTATCCAATTTGACATTTACTGGTTCTCTTGGTTTATATTATAACTTTAATAATGAGCATCTGTTTGTTCCAGGATTAACGAATAAAACAATAGTTCCATTATTAGATCAATTTGGAGAGGCGTATAACACTGTTAAAGAGGGTATTGCTGAGACATTTAATATGTATTGCAACATTAATGGTAATTATAAAAAAGATTTTGATAGTTATCATAGTATTTCTGTTGCTGCTGGCTTTCAAGCATTAACAACAAAAAGTGAATATGATGTAGGTACTGGAAGAAATACTGCTAATGACTTTTATCAGACTCTTGGCAATACTCAATCAATTGGTAGAAATTTTAGTGGTTATATTAATAAATGGAACTGGATGAATATGTACGGTCACGTAAATTATTCATTTAAAGATTTATTGATTGCTTCTTTAAACATGTCTGTAGACGGTTCTTCGTCAAGTGGTATTTATGGTGATATATTTTCAGTTTATCCATCGGCGAGCTTAACTTGGCAAGGTAAAAGCTGGTTGCCATTAGCAAATTCAACGATAATTAATAAGCTAAATGTTCGAGCAGAATATGGAAAATCTGGAAATAGTCGATTCTCTTCCAATTTTGGAAAATACTATTATAGAAGTATGCCTTATCAAAATATATCAGGCATTGTTAGAGGGAATATTTCTAACACTAAATTAAAACCTGAAACTAATTCATTATTCAATATCGGCTTGGAAACAAGTTTATTCTATAATAGATTAGACCTAAATATTGAATATTACAACAACAGATCTGATGATGTTATATTTGCTTTACCACTTTCGTCTGTATATGGATCTAACAAATACTATGATAACTGTGGTGTTGTAGATAATAATGGATTGGAAGTTGCAATGCAAATATCACCTATCAGAACAAAAGATTTTGAATGGATTATTGGTGGTAATATAGCATTTAATAAGAACAAAGTTAAATCCTTGAATGGATATGATCAAATTATCTCAGAATATGGAGATGTTCAGCTAATTACAAAAGTTGGTGAGCCTATGTATCAGTATTATGGAATGAAATCTAATGGTCTCTTTTCTACTCAAAGCGATGCAGATGCTGCTAATTTGAAGAATAAAATTGGAAAAAAGTTTAATGCTGGTGATGTTCATTTTGAAGACTTAAATAAAGACAATCATATTGATGATAAGGATAGAACCATAATCGGAAATGCAAATCCTGATTTCTTTGGTGGGTTTTTCACTAAGATACAATATAAGTCTTTTGCTCTTTCCTCTGAGTTTATATACTCAAATGGAAACCAAGCTTATAATGCCGTAAGGCGTGATTTAGAATCACTTTCTCATTTTGGAAATCAAAGTGTTGCCGTTGTAAATCGCTGGAACTTAGAAGGACAAGTTACAGATGTACCTCGTGCTCAATGGAAAGATCCAGTTGGAAATAGCATTTTCTCGTCAAGATGGATTGAAGATGCCTCTTATATGAGAATGAAAAATGTTGCGGTGAGTTACAGTTTTGATAGGAAGGTGCTTAACTTTTTCCGATCAGGAACAGTTTATATAACTGGTGAGAATCTATTGACATTTTCTAATTATTTAGGATTAGATCCAGTTTTCTCGTATTCACATTCTAATTCAATTCAAGGTTTCGATTTCGCAAAGATTATGCAACCTAAGACAATCAAACTTGGTGTAAATTTAAATTTCTAAACGGTATGAAACATTCTATTTTTAAATCCGCTATACTGATATTTTCTCTATTTGTTATTTCTTGTACTGACTTTTTTATAGTTGAAACAAATGATACTCTTGATCATACAGACTATATTAATGAAGAAAGTGCAATGTACTCAGGATATATTGGTATCATAACTAATCTACAAAAGATTGGCGACAAATCTATTTACCTCACAGACACAAGGGGTGAGCTTTTAGAGCCAACTTCAAATACTCCTATTGAACTACATAGCATTTATAATTACGATGAAAATCTTGATAATAATTCATATGCTGATCCTAAAGGTTATTATGATGTGATAATTTCATGTAATGACTACCTTTTGAAGCTTTATGATTATAAGGAAAAGAATAAGAGCTCCATTAATTTCTCACATTATGAGTCTTTAATAAGTAGTACGTTGAGGATTAAAGCCTGGACCTATCTGACTCTTGGTAAAATATATGGCAAGGCCGTATGGTTTGATGATCCTATTCGGGAGTTAAAGGATTTAGCCTCATTTCCTGTAAAAAATATTGACGAGATCGTTGCTTCTTGCATTAAGCTTCTTGATGATGGATTCGATAGTATTAATGGTAAGAAGACTATGTCGTGGAAAGAATGGTTAGATCCAATTACACCCACTGCAGAAAGTATTTATCGTTATTGGGATTCCATGACACCTGAGTATTTCGCATTGTATGCAGAGCTTTGTCTTTGGAATGGAGAGTATCAAAAAACTGCCAATTTGATATTATCAGCCATGAATGAGAAGTTTGCAGCAAGCAGAAATGATGCCACAACATGGATGAGAAATGATAGAATGAACGGGGGTTATAGGCAGATTTGGGATTATCAAAACCCACTACCTCAAGAAACAGTATCAGCTATTATTTACGACTATTCCAAAAATCAAACAAACAGCTTGTTAAAGCACTTCGATAGTGAATTTCCAAATGAATATCTATTGGCTCCATCGACGGTCGGAATGGATAGATTTACAGATCCAAGTTTTAATAATCTTGGAGGATCAACAGCAGATACACGAACAGGAGTGACATTTGCTAAGGATAAATATGGAAAAAATATAATTAAAAAGTTTAGACCACAGGGGAGTACCGTAAGAAGGTTTTCTTATCAGGATGATGTGCATATCTATATATATCGTGCAGCCGACCTATACTTCATGTTATCAGAGGCATTAAATAATTTAGGTAGATTTACTGAGTCTTCAGCCTTGATAAACAAGGGGGTAAATGGTTATTTCCCTAATGGAAATGTTACATGGAATGGATTTACAGATGATTGGACAGCTGTCACTCCAATGGGTACAAGGAAATATCCTCATAAAGGAATCAGAGGAATCTTTCAGTTAGGTGATAGAGCTTTTTCTGATAATATCAAAGTCAATGATTTAGCTATTCTTGACGAAATGATGCTTGAGTTTCCATGTGAAGGAAGGATTTATCCAGCAATGATTAGGATAGCAAAAAGATACAATGATTATAATATTATTGCTGATCGAGTATGTCCAAAATATGAAAATGGAGAAGAGATACGCAGCAAGATATTAAATGGTGGTTATTTTGTTCCATGGAATTTGGATTAGAGTTTTATCAATTGAGTTTGTAATATACTTATTGTAACATGATTAATATATTTAAAAAGACTTCGTTATTTATTATTGCTTTGTTGATGTTTTCTGCAACTTCAAATGCGAAAGAGAAATTCCCAGATGGCTCAATTATTAGCGATTGGTTTAAAAATTATCAATTGGTTGACGTAAATGCTTTAGGGAAGAGGTATATTATAACCGATTATGGAGTTGTTAATGATAGCTCAATCATACAGACTGACAAAATTCAGGATGTAGTAGATAAAGTTGCCGACAATGGAGGTGGTGTTATCGTTATTCCAAAAGGAACATTTTTGACTGGTGCTCTTTTTTTCAAAAAGAACACCCACTTGCATCTTGAGGAGAATTCAGTAATAAAAGGAAGTGATGATATAAGTGATTTTCCCGTAGTAATGACACGAATTGAGGGTCAGTCCGTAAAGTACTTTCCTGCGCTAATAAATGCAGATAATGTTGATGGATTTACTCTCACTGGAAAAGGAACTTTAGATGGTAATGGACTTCGATACTGGAAGGCTTTTTGGCTACGTCGTTCTTGGAATCCAAAGTGCACTAATATGGATGAGATGCGACCAAGATTATTGTATGTATCAAATAGTAATAATGTTCAGATATCAGGGATAAAACTAATGAACTCTCCATTTTGGACAAGTCATTATTATAGATGTGACAACCTGCAATTATTTGACCTAACAATTTTAGCTCCTGCGTCTCCTGTAAAGGCACCAAGCTCTGATGCAGTTGATCTTGATATATGCAATAATGTTCTAATTAAGAACTGCTATATGTCTGTAAATGATGACGCAGTAGCTTTGAAAGGTGGAAAGGGTCCGAAAGCAGATGTTGATGAGACTAATGGCGGCAACTCTAATATAATTATTGAAGATTGTGAGTTTGGATTTTGCCATAGTGTACTCACTTGCGGAAGTGAATCAATTCACAATAGAAATATTATCTTGCGTAGATCTACATTAGACAAGGCAAAGCGTTTACTTCAATTAAAAATGAGACCAGATACACCTCAGAACTATGAGTATATTACTATTGAAAATATTTCTGGCAATGTGGGAAGTTTCATCTTTATTAAGCCATGGACTCAGTTTTTTGACTTAAAGGGAGAGTCGAAGATTCCGATGTCTTATGCAGATAACATTATTATGCGCAATATTGATGTTGAGTGCGGTAGATTCTTTGATGTTTCTAATTCTGATCAATATAAATTGTCGAATTTTACATTTCAAAATCTAAATATCAAAACCAATAACTTCGAGTTAGATATGAGTTGCATTAATAATTTCAATCTGAATAATATTATCATTAATGGCGAGAAGAAATTTTGATTGAAGCAAATTCATTTATAAATATATTATTCTGTAGAAATGAAGAAGATACTATTTTTCTCTCTTTTTGTAATTCTCATTAATCATCTAACGGCTCAAACTTATACTGAAGTTAGATTATGGGAAAAAAGTATGCCCACTGCTTATAATATTTCAGATACGACTGAGGCTGCTATGTATATTTATCAGCCAGAACCTCATAAGAATGTTGGGGTTGCAATTATTGTGTGTCCTGGAGGCGCATATAGTGGATTAGCAATTAATCATGAGGGGCATCAAGTGGGAGAATGGTTAGCTTCAAATGGAATTACAGGAGTTGTGTTGAAATATCGTTTACCCAAAGGTAATAGCGATGTCCCTATTTCGGATGTTAGAGAGGCTACGAGATATCTTCGTACTATGAGTGATGTTTATAAAATTGATTATGATAAAATTGGAATTATGGGCTTTTCAGCTGGAGGGCATCTTGCGTCAACACACTTGACGCTTACTGATGACTCTTTATCCAAACCTAATTTTGGTGTTTTATATTATCCAGTAATCACTTCAGATGAAAGATTTATTCATTCCGGTTCATTCAACAATTTGTTAGGTGAAAATGCTACAAATGAACAACGTAAAAGGTTCTCCAATGAATTGAATATAACAGAAAACACGCCCCCAGTACTGCTTTTTCATAGTAATGATGATCGGGTCTCTCCAATTAATAGCTTGCTATTTTATGAATCCCTCAAAGAAAAAGAAATTTCAATGTCATCCTTATACATTTTCCCTAATGGTGGACATGGGTGGGGTTTTAGACCTCAATTTACTTATCATGATTCAATGAAATTACTATTACTTCAATGGATTAGTAGCTTATTCAATTTGAAAAACAATTAAATCAATAATTAAAATGAATACAAGATTTTTTTATTTACTTGTTGCTATCATTACAGTTGTAAATGTATTTGCTCAGCAAGGTAGTGATGAAGACGCAATCAGGGCTGTTGCCGATAATATCCTGAAACAACCAGTAACTCAATTTGTGGGTACAGAAAATAAGGTTGTTTATAATAGCACTAAGGATATCCCGAAAGGAGTAGATGTTAAGTTTAAGAGTCCATTAAGCGAGTGGCATTATTCTAATGGGGTATTAGATATGGCACTTATCAATTTAGGAGAATATCTAAAAGAAGAGAAATATATCCAATATGCTAAGAATCATGTGAGATTTGGCTTTGATAATTACGAGTATTTCAAAAATACTTTCAGGAATGACAGAAGACATTGGCATTGGCCCTTTGGACAACTTTGGAACTTCAAAGAGTTAGATGATTGTGGAGCAATGGGAGCTGCGGTAATAGAAGTATATCAGTATGACAAGAAGCCAGAATATCAGAAATATATAGAGAATGCTGCCAATCATATAATGAATGGACAAGATAGATTAGAAGATGGCACCTTGTGTAGAACTTTCCCACGCGAAATGACAATATGGGCTGATGATGCATATATGGCAACATCTTTTCTTACCCAAATGGGAAAGATGACTGGTGATATGAAATACTTTGATGAGGCAGCTAAACAAATTATCAATATGGATAAGTATTTGTGGTGCCAAGATAAAGAGTTGTATTATCACTGTTATTATACAGACGTGAAACGAAATGGGGTTGCACATTGGGGGCGTGCTAACGGTTGGATTACAATTTCAAATGTAAATCTAATTGAAGCAATGCCAAAGGACCATCCCGTTAGGAGTCAATTAATTTCAATACTTGATAAACAGATAGTAGGATTTTCTAAATGGCAAAATGCTAATGGAATGTGGAATCAACTACTTGACAAGAGTGATTCTTATGACGAATCTTCTGTAACTGCAATGTTTGTGTATGGTATAGCTAAAGGAATCAATAATGGCTTTATTGATTCAGGATATTCGAGTATAGCAAAAACAGGATGGGCTGCGCTAAAAAAGCTACAAATTACTGAAGATGGTCATTTCTCTAATGTATGTGTTGGTACAGGTATAAAAGATGATTTGCCATTCTACTTTAATCGTCCAGTAGGGGATAATGAGAAGCATGGGCTCGGCTTAGTGATTGATACAGCTGTTGAAATGATGAGGCTTAATGAAAAGAAGTAGAATAGTATCATAATTAGATTTTTAAAATAATATTTATAGCTAATGCTGAAGTCAAGTTTATTTAGGGACTTAGCTTCAGCATTTTTTATAAAACAATTGAATATATAAAATGAGAAAAGCTTTTGTATTATTGCTTTTGGTTAATCTAAGTCTTTTTGTGACCGCACAACAAGCAGGTAGAGCAGTAATTGATATAGACAAAGATTGGAGATTTAAGATTGGAAATTTCCCCGAATCTATTGACAATTCGTTCGATGACTCCTCATGGAGACAACTTAATATCCCCCATGACTGGAGCATTGAGGGAAAGTATAATAAATACAATAAAACTGGTCGTGGGGGAGGATATCTGCCCGCAGGGGATGGTTGGTATAGAAAAAGGATATCATTTTCTGAATATCATATAGGAGATAGAGTTCTTGTTCAGTTTGATGGGGTGATGGCTAATAGTGAGGTTTATATTAATGGTCATCTGCTTGGGATACAGCCTTATGGATATACTTCATTTGAATATGATATGACTCATCATGTTATATTTGGCGAAAATATAGAGAATATATTAGTCGTTAGAGCTAACAATCTAAACCAACCTTCGTCACGTTGGTACACAGGAGCAGGAATTTATCGTCATGCTCGAATAATAATTAAAAAACCTGTACATATCAGTCAATGGGGTGTTTTTATTACTACTCCAGAAGTATCTTCAAATAGAGCTGTAGTAAATGCCAACGTTCAATTGGAAAACAAATCAGAGAAAGATAAGCAGGTAACAATAAAATCAACAGTCAAAGATAAACATGGCAAAGAAGTCAAATCAGCGTCTGTTTCAAAAAAGATTGAGGCAAAGTCAACCTTAAATGTTGATCAGTTGATTCATATATCGAATCCAATATTGTGGGATGTTGATTCGCCTAACTTATATACTCTTGAAACAACAATATCAGAAGGTAAAACAATTATTGATAACGAAACTAACGCATTTGGTATAAGAAGTATCCGCTTTGACTCCAAAAAGGGATTTTTTCTTAATGACAAGCCAATGAAAATGTATGGTGCATGCTTGCATCATGACGGCGGGGGAGTGGGTGCTGCTGTTCCATTAGGGGTTTGGGAGTATCGTTTTAATAAACTAAAAGGGGTTGGTATTAATGCTATACGCACCGCACATAACCCGATGGCACCCGAGTTTTATGACTTGTGCGATAGAATGGGCTTTTTAGTGATGAACGAAAATTTTGATACGTGGGAGTATGCAAAAAATCCTCATGATTATCATCTTTATTTCAACGAGTGGTGGGAAAGAGATCTAACCGCCATCATCAAAAGAGATAGAAATCATCCATGTGTTGTGCTCTATAGTGTGGGTAATGAAATTAGAGACAAATTGAACAATGAGGATGGATTTAGAAAGTATAAACAACAGCAAGATTTAGTTCATAAATTAGACCCGACACGTCCTGTTACAATGGCACTTTTCAGACCTAATGTGTCTGGAGTATATGATAATGGCTTTGCTGATATGATGGATATTGTTGGTCAAAATTATCGTCCAGGGGAGTTGTTAGCAGCTCATGCCCAAAATCCAAAAAGAAAAGTAATAGGCACTGAAAACATTCACGATATCGAAACATATGTTGCACTCCGAGATAATGAATTTATGATGGGTCAGTTTTTATGGGCTGGATTTGACTATCTTGGGGAGTCTCTTTGGCCTCAAATAGCTTTTGCAGAAGGATTATTTGATAAAGCAGGAGGGATCAAAAGACATGGGTTGTTGCGCACAACTCTTTGGAAAGAAGATCCAGCCGTGTTTGTAATGAGGCGCTCGGATAATGCTGGTAGAGGCGATTGGGTACATGATTGGTCTCCGTTTGATCCAATTACATACGAGGAGGCACATCTCGAAATTTTTAGTAATGCAGAAGAGGTGGAGTTGCTTGTTAATAATGACTCTCAGGGTGTTTTTAAAGTTTCAAAAGATAGAGAGCCCATTAAAGCAAGTATTAATTACTTTGAAGGTGAATTAAGGGCAGAAGCCAAAGTTGATGGCAAAATTGTAGCTACTGAGGTACTTAAAACTGCCAAAGAGCCTGCTAAAATAATTATGATACCGCATAAGAATGATATTGTAAATAATGGTGATGATGTATCATATGTTAAGGCAGTGATAGTTGATAAAAAAGGAGAGCGATGTCCTGATTCTGATCATCTCATAGAGTTTAATATTGAAGGTGCGGGTAAAATAATTGCAGTTGACAATGGTGATATATTTAGTCATCAGTCTAATATAGCGAATGAGATTACTGCTTATTATGGTGAGTGCTATGCTGTAGTAATGGCAACACAAGATGCTGGAACAATCAAAATCTCAGCTCGAGCTGAAGGAATTGAAGGCGAGTGTACTGTAGAGATTAATATCAAGTAATGTGTATTGAACACAAAAAAGGAAATATGTTTTTATGAAAAAGATAATCTATTTTGCTCTATTTGCATTAGTGTTATTATCATTGTCATGCAGTTCCATTAAAGATTCGCAATGGCCAGAACAAACTGCAAAAACAAAACCAGCAACACGCTGGTGGTGGCTGGGTAGTGCAGTAGATTCTGCAAATCTTGCTTACAATATTGAACAATTGGGCAAAGCGGGGATAGGAGCTGTTGAGATTACACCAATATACGGTGTCAAAGGAAATGATGGCAAAAATATTGAGTATCTATCTCCAAAATGGATGAATATGCTTTCGTGGACCGAGAAGCAAGCACATAAATATAATATGCTTGTAGATATGAACAATGGTACTGGGTGGCCCTTTGGTGGTCCTGAAGTTGATATTGATAATGCTGCTGCTAAAGCAATTTTCCAACACTATTATATTAAGAGTGGTAACAGAATTGAATTAGAAATAAAGGTTGACGACCCAAAGCAAAAAGATGTTGCAAGGCTATCCCGTTTAATTTCGTATTCTGAAAGTGGAGAAAAAGTTGACCTGACGGATAAAGTCTCTGAGGATGGAATACTTATATTGGACTCGATTAGTGAGGATTGTAATTTAATTGCTTTATTTATCGGGAAAACTTTTCAAAAAGTAAAACGAGCCGCACCAGGAGGTGAAGGGTATGTTGTTGATCATTTCAATAAAGATGCAATGAATAAGTATTTCGAGAAATTTAATTCAGCTTTTAATAGTACTAATACTCGTTTCCCAAATAGTTTCTTTAATGACTCATATGAGGTGTATGGTGCAAATTGGACTCCATCATTACTTGAGGAGTTTCAGCATCTTCGTGGATATAAACTTGAGGACTTTTTCCCTGAGTTATTAGCTAAAGGTGAGTCAGAGGCTTCAGTACGTGTAATTACAGATTATCGCAAAACAATTGAAGAGTTGCTTCTTGATAATTTTACTACTCAGTGGACTAAGTGGGCTAACCAGCATGGAGCCACTACTCGCAATCAGGCTCATGGCTCGCCAGCAAATATTATTGATATATATGCGGGAGTTGACATTCCCGAATGCGAAATATTTGGTATATCCGATTTCGATATTACAGGTTTGCGAAAAGATAGTCTAACAAGAAGCAATGATGGTGATCCTGTCACGCTTAAATTGGCAAGTTCGGCAGCTCATATATCGGGCAAAAAATATACATCGGCAGAGACCTTTACATGGCTAACTGAGCATTTCAGAACATCACTTTCTCAATGTAAACCAGAGATTGATCAAATGTTTGTTTCGGGTGTTAATAATGTATATTTTCACGGCACACCTTATTCTCCAAAAGAAGAAGATTGGCCAGGTTGGTTGTTCTACGCATCTATCAATATGTCTCCAACTAATTCTATTTGGAGAGATGCTCCAGCTTTTTTTAATTATATTACTCGAGTTCAATCATTTCTACAATATGGTAAGCCTGATAACGATTTGTTGCTATACTTTCCTATTTATGATATATGGAATGAACAGAAAGGAAACTTCTTTACAACATTTGCAATACATGGTTTGAGAAAGAGGCTTCCAAAATTTTA
>CAZNRT010000064.1:0-9552 GCA_964575445.1 uncultured Proteiniphilum sp.
TAGTCAATTACGTATCATTGAAAATGTTTTTGTACATTTGAGTTCATAAATTATAAATCAAGTGTTATGAAGCAGATTAAAAACATTATTTTCGACTTTGGCGGGGTGCTTATCGACTGGAATCCAGTTTATTTATATAGCAAAGTGTTTGAGAAGGAGGAGGACATGTATTATTTTCTTGATAATATCTGTCGCTATGATTGGAATATACTTCAAGATGCGGGGCGACCTATTGCTGAGGCAACTCTCGAAAAACAACAAGAGTTTCCTCAGTTCAAAGATCAGATTGCAATGTATTATGGTAGATGGGACGAGATGTTAGGTGGTACGTTTGATGAGAATACTAAGCTTGTGAAACCATTGAGGGAGAAGTACAAGGTATTTGGCTTGACCAATTGGTCGGCAGAGACTCTTCCAATTGCGATGGAGCGATACGAGTTTTTCAAATACCTCGATGGTATAGTAGTGTCAGGCGATGAAAAGCTAATAAAGCCTGACCCCGCTATATACAAGGTGCTATTAGAAAGATATAATATCAAAGCTGAAGAATCGCTTTTTATTGATGATAATGCCGACAATATAAGAGTCGCAATAGAGCTTGGATTCATTACAATACATCTCTCCCACGATGTTAATCTCGAGGAGAGATTGGTTGAGTTGAATATTATTTAATTTCAAATACATATTATTATGCAAGTATATTCAAGAGTTTTTTATATCGTACTTCTCTCTGTTCTTTTGATATCCTTTGTGTCTTGCGAAAAAGAATATGTGCCCGATTTTGGAGATATCAACAATAGTGAACAAAAGACTTTCATCAATTTCAAATATGGAAAAGATGTTTTGCAGAATATGGATATCTATCTTCCTGCCAATCGTAGCCAACAAAAAACTAAAGTAATAATTCTTATTCATGGGGGTGGGTGGATACATGGCAATAAGGAAGAGATGAATATCCTCGTTGAGGAACTGCAACGACAGATGGGTAGCGAATATGCGATAGCGAATATAAACTATCGTTTGATTAATCCTATAGGTCCTCGATATATGCTGCCCACAATGACGGATGATATCGGAAGTGCAATAGATTTCATAGAGACTCATGCAGGATCATTAGGTGTCAAAACGCAGTTCGTCACTATGGGTGTTAGTGCGGGTGGGCACCTTGCAATGCTTTATTCTTATAAATATGATAACAAAAAGCGGGTCAAAGCTGTTATAAACATTGTGGGTCCGAGTGATCTTACTGATTCTTTTTATTTGAGCGAACCATTGTTTGCCTTAGGGATGAGGTACATATCTAAAAGTAAAGATGTTCCTTCTGGATATAGTGCAACTGAGTTTGCAAGTCCTATCACTTGGATTAATGCAAGTTCGCAGCCTACTATATCCTTTTATGGAGAATCAGATCATCTCATTCTCGAAAATCAACGAGTGAAGCTTGAGAACGAGTTGACGCAGGCTGGGATACCCAATCAAAAGTATGTATATGATAGTGGGCATCTATTTTTTGAAAAGGTTGATGGTGCCGTTAAGGATGTGGTATTAAAATCCAAAAACTTTATAAGTAGATATTAGCGATGAATAATATCTATAAGAAAGAGTTATTTCAAAAGAGACTATTATATTAATCCATGTATAACAACAATAATATTAATACAAATGAACGCAGAAGAGATTAAAAGATTAAAACATGCGGAGAATCAAAAAAAGATGACATCTGCTGCTGGTGCTCCTGTTGCTAATAGCCAGGATTCTATGACTGTAGGACCTCGTGGTCCGATGATGTTGCAAGATGTTTGGTTTTTGGAGAAGTTGGCACATTTTGATAGAGAGGTAATTCCTGAAAGAAGAATGCATGCTAAAGGGTCGGGTGCCTTTGGGACCTTCACAGTTACTCATGATATTGCGCAATATACAAAAGCCAAAATGTTCTCAGAGATTGGAAAGAAGACTGAGATGTTTGTCCGTTTCTCCACCGTTGCTGGCGAGAGAGGGGCAGCCGATGCTGAGCGTGATATTCGTGGCTTTGCAATGAAGTTCTATACAGAAGAGGGTAATTGGGATTTGGCGGGAAATAATACTCCAGTATTTTTTCTACGTGATCCACTCAAGTTCCCCGACTTAAATCGTGCTGTGAAGCGAGATCCACATACCAATCTTCGTAGCCCAAATAATAACTGGGATTTCTGGACAAGTTTGCCCGAAGCTATTCATCAAGTAACTATCACTATGAGTGATCGTGGTATCCCAAAGTCTTACCGTCATATGAATGGATATGGTAGCCATAGTTTTAGTATGATTAATGCTGATAATGAACGAGTGTGGGTTAAATTCCATTTTGTAACACAACAAGGGATCGAAATCTTAACCGACCAAGAGGCTGAAGCTTTAGTAGGAAAGGATAGAGAAAGCCACGGACGAGATTTATTTGAGGCTATCGGCAATGGTAATTTCCCAAAGTGGAAAATGTTTATTCAAGTGATGACTGAGGAGCAAGCCAATAATATGCCTTACAATCCTTTCGATTTGACTAAAGTATGGTACAAATCAGAGTTTCCACTTATTCCTGTAGGTGAATTTGAACTGAATAGAAACCCTGACAACTATTTTCAAGATGTAGAGCAGGTGGCATTCAATCCAGCGGCTATCGTGCCAGGTATAGGTTTTTCACCTGATAAGATGTTGCAAGGTAGATTGTTCTCATATGGCGATGCTCAGCGATATAGATTGGGTGTCAATCACCATCAGATTCCTGTGAACTCGCCCAAAGCTGCAACTTCTTCTTACAATCCCTATCATCGTGATGGACAGATGCGAGTAGATGGTAATCAGGGTTCTTCTATTCATTACGAGCCAAATAGCTATGGTGTGTTAGAGGATCAGTCTAATCTTGATGAGCCTCCATTGAAGGTATTTGGGGATGTCAAGCGTTGGAGCTTCCATGAAGATGACAATAATTATTTTGAGCAGCCAGGCAAGTTGTTTAATCTAATGAATGCACAACAGCAACAGCGTCTGTTTGAAAATACTGCAAGAAATATGGGTTGTAGTGAGGATAAAATCAAAATCCGTCATATCAATCATTGCTACAAAGCAGACCCAGCTTATGGCAGGGGCGTTGCAGATGCATTGGGTATTTCTTATGCCGATGCAGGTATCGAATAGTCTTTGGTTAATAAGATATATATGAATTTGAATTAAAAAAAGGAGGGTTTATCCTCCTTTTTTTGTTGCTCAAAATTCAATCTCATCTGGATGAACTCCTGTGCGATAATTCTTGTTTAGCGAGCTAATCATGTTTGTCTCTTCGTCAGTTAGCTCAAAATCAAAGATGTCAATATTCAATGCTTGCCTCTCTTTGCTACTCGATTTTGGTATTGCTACCACTCCGCGCTCAATGTCCCACCTGAGCACCACTTGGGCTGGTGTTTTCTGATATTTGTTGCCAATATCCTTCAATATATTCTCTTCAAGCAGTGCCACTTTGTTGCTACCTATTGGGCTCCAAGCCTCACACACAATGTCATTGGCTCCACAATATGCCACCAAATCATCAAGCGGAAGGTATGGATGCATCTCTATTTGATTGGCTACGGGCTTTATGCTTGCTACATCTAACACCTTCTCTAAGTGGTGTTGTAGGTGGTTGCTCACACCGATAGCTTTTGTTTTGCCTGTGGCATATATCTTCTCCATCTCTAACCAAGTGTCAGCTTCTTTGTTTTTTACAGGCCAATGCACAAGATACAGATCTATATAGTCAATATTCAGTTGGTCCATACTAATCTCAAAAGCCTTCATAATATTGTCGCTAAGGATGTCTGAGCCCCATATTTTGGTGGTTACAAACAGATCCTCTCTTGTTATACCACTATCTCTTATGGCTTTGCCTATAGGCGCTTCGTTTTTATATAGAGTGGCAGTGTCGATATGGCGGTAGCCTAAATCTATTGCGGTTCTTATTGCATTATATACCTCAACATCTGTCCAACCTATTTTGTATGTGCCAAGCCCAAGCATGGGCATTTCTAATCCATTATTTAATTTGATGTGCTTCATGCCAACTCCTCTTTTAGTCTTGCTCTCACTCTTTCTTTGTCTCTATGTATGCTGTCAATCAGTTTTTGCACTTCATCAAATTTTTCATCTCCTCTAATAAAGTCAATAAACTCTACTGTCAGCGACTGGTTGTATAAGTCGCCATCAAAATCAAAGATATTAACTTCTATGCTAATCTGGGGGTCGTTGTGCAGCGTGGGGCGGGTGCCAATGTATAGCATTCCTTCGTGAGTTTTGTCCTGAAAATGTACAAATACTGCATATACACCAAGGCGAGGCACAACTTTATATTTTTCCCACACTTTCATGTTGGCTGTCGGGAAGCCAATAGTACGCCCAACCTGGTAGCCTTCCACTATTTTGCCTGATAGTGTATAGTTATAGGTCAATAGTTTGTTGGCTTTCACCACATCACCCGCAATCAGCAAGCGGCGTATCTCTGATGAACTTACATTCTCGTCATCGAAACGCAATTCTGTGGCTTGAACTATTTTAATGCCCCTCTCAATTCCATACCCAACGTAGTCTTCAAAACCCTCTTCACGATTGTGCCCAAAGCGATGGTCATATCCAATAAGTAGAGTGTCAACTTTGATTTGTTCGCTTAACACCTGACATATAAAGTCTTTTGCCGAAAGCAGGGATATCTCACGAGTAAATGGAATGCTGAATACATAATCAATACCTGTCGTCTCCAATTGATGCAGTTTTTCGGTGTATCCACATATCAGTTTGGGTTGATAGTCTGACTGCAATACCTTGCGTGGATGCACTGGAAAAGTGATGACTGCCGATGGTAATCCTAATCGTTTTGCCTCTTGTTTCACTTGCTCAATCAGGTGTCTGTGTCCCATATGGACACCATCAAAAAAGCCTAATGTGGCAACAACCTTCAGTGGTATTTCATCTACAATTTCTTGTGAAAAATCAATAACTTTCAAAATATCTTCTTTTTAATTATTGTTGTTTTAACGTTTAGATGTAAGTTTTGTTTGGTAGTATAAAAAAACCTCGAAAGCTTATTCCGAGGTTTCATTATTATTCTTTAGTATTATATAACCCCATACTTCTTGAAGAGTTTGGTGATTGCGTCAATCGACCTATCTATTTGTTCGTAAGTATGTGTTGCCATCAGTGAGTATCGTATCAATGTCTCGGTAGGTGCCACCGCAGGGGAGACAACGGGGTTGACAAATATACCATTCTCGAAAAGCTCTTTTGTTATCATAAATGTTTTTTCGTCACTTCTGATATATAGAGGGATAATGGGTGTTGACGTGGGACCTATCTCGAATCCACGACTCTTGAATTGCTCTATTGTGTAATGTGTGATTTCCCAAAGTGTCTTTACTCTTTCGGGTTCACTCTTCAATATATCTAATGCGGCAGATGCAGCAGCAGTAGCCGCAGGTGTGGCACTTGCGCTAAATATGTATGTGCGGGCATTGTGTCGAAGAAAGTTGATGGTGTGATAATCACCCACAATAAATCCACCAATAGATGCGAGTGACTTGCTGAATGTGCCCATTATCAAATCAACATTAGGGAGCAAGCCAAAGTGGTCGCATGTTCCCTTGCCGTTGTATCGCTGTCCCAGCACTCCAATTCCGTGAGCTTCGTCAACCATTATGTTGGCTTTATATTTTTTTGCAAGTTTTGCTATACCTGGCAAGTCGGCTAAGTCTCCTTCCATACTAAATACTCCATCTACCACTATAAGCTTCACTTTGTTTGGATCGCAACGCTGAAGCTGCCTTTCAAGTGAAACCATATCATTGTGACGAAACTTGTATTTGGTAGAAAAAGACACTCTTGTGCCTTCAATGATTGAGGCATGGTTTTTTTCGTCCCATAGTATATAATCTTCTCTACCAGTTACAGCACCAAGTACACCTTCGTTAACCGTAAAGCCAGTAGGGAATATTATTGCATCATCTTTGCCCAAAAAGTTGGCGAGCTTTCGCTCTAATTCTATATGTATATCAAGAGTGCCGTTGAGGAAACGCGAGCCCGCCATGCCTGTGCCATACTTCTTGGTAGCTTCGATAGCAGCCTCTTTCACCTTTGGGTGATTAGTTAATCCCAAGTAGGCATTAGAGCCAAACATTAGTACTTTCTTTCCATTGATTACAACCTCGGTGTCTTGATCGCTCTCTATTACTCTGAAATATGGATATATGCCCGCAGCTTTAAATTTCTGAGGAACATCATATTTCATCATTTTTTCTTTTAACAGATTCATCAGATAAAATTTAAAAAAATGAACATGATTTTTGCTTGATAACCAACAAAATCAGGAAGCAAAGATACTAATATTTCTAATATTGGGAATATGGGTGATGAAAATATCATGTTTTGAAGTATTATTGAGGTGTTAGTCAAGCTAAGAGTTGTCAAATTATTGGTGAATCTTCAAATATTAAGCAGATTATAAATATAAATATATTTATTTGAAACTTTATTTCTTCATTGTATGTTTATAATGAATACAATATTTAATTATTAATTAATACAACAATTTTATGGTAAGCAAAAAGTTAGAAACAGCTATTAACGAACAAATCAATGCCGAGTTTTGGTCTGCATACCTATATCTTTCTATGTCTGTTCATTTTGCAAATAAGGGTTTACCTGGGTTTGCCAATTGGTTCAAAGTACAGTTCCAGGAAGAGCAAGATCATGCTTTGAAATTGATTAATTATCTTATCGCTAAAGGTAATAAGATAACCCTGACGCCGATAAAAGAGGTGGATACATCATGGAAATCGCTTTTGAGTGCATTTGAAGATACGTTGGATCACGAAAAAGTCGTGACAAGTATGATTAACAATCTCGTGAGTATTGCAAGAAGTGAGAATGACTATTCTACAGAGAATATTCTTCAGTGGTTTGTGAGCGAGCAGGTGGAAGAAGAGGAGACAGCTCAAGAAATGATAGATAGCCTTAAACTGATTGGCGACAATGGTTTTGGTATCTATACTATGGATAAGGAGCTTAGTGCCAGATCTCATACTGCTATTGTGGGTGGTGTGTAGATGTATATATCTATTATATTTTTTGTATAAAAAATTTAGTTTAAGGAAAGCCCTTCTAATGAGAGGGCTTTTTATACATTTATCAAATGAATTACAACAATCAGAACCTTTATTATATTAATTAATCCCTTAATAACTGCTATATTATGAGAATAAAAATAACAGGCTTATTATTAGCAATAATATTACTATCTATGACAAAATTGAATGCTCAAAACTTTTTGGGCGATTGGAAAGGTTCTATATCCATTCAGGGTGTGAGCTTAGAATTGATATTTCGTATTACTGAATCAAATGGTATTTATGCCTCCACTTTAGATGTACCTATGCAGGGCGCATCAGGTATTGCTGTTGATAAAACGGAGATTGTGGGGGATGAGTTGAAAATTGCTATCACTGCTATTGGGGCTTCGTATGCAGGGAAGCTGCAAGATGAGAAAATAGCTGGAGTATTTAAACAAATGGGAGCAGAGCTGCCATTAGAGCTTGAGAGGTTTGAATCAAAGATTCCTGGAAATCCCGATTTGGTGACATCGACACAAGAATTGAAAAAGCTGATAGACTTAGATAAAGGTGAATACAAATATAGTGTTGCCGATTATTTTGCACGTCCAAAAGCCTCTTCATTTAAGATATCTCCAAATGGAAAATATATATCATATCTTGAGAAAGATGAGGCAAATAAAAATCACGTCTTTGTCAAAGATGTATCCACGGACAAGGTGGTGCGTGCCATTGAAGAGAAAGATGAGCTAATAAAGGGATATGGCTGGATAAATGATAATCGCCTATATTATCTTATGGATAAGGGTGGTGATGAGAACTTTCATATCTATGCAGTAAATATTGATGGTTCTGACGCCAAGGATCTTACTCCATTTGATGGGGTGAAGGCTAATATTTTAGCGTTGCTCAAAGAGCAAAAAGATTATATTATCATATCGATGAATAAAAACAATCCTCAAGTTTTTGAGCCATACAGATTAAATGTAGTATCAGGAGCTTTAGAGCAGTTGTTTGAAAATGACGATCCTGCAAATCCAGTTGATGGTTATAGTTTCGACAAGGATGGTAATCTGCGAGGCTACAGCAAGTTGGTAAATGGAGTGGAAATGGAATTCTGGTATAAGGATTTGGCTGCAAATGCGTTTTCAAAATTGAATCACACAAAGTGGGATGATTCTTTTAATATAGTGGGTTTCAATTATGCTTCCTCAAATCCAGATGAGGCATATGTTCTTACTAATCTTAATGGCAATCTCACCGAAATTGTGCTTTATGACTTGAAGCAAAACAAAGAGATCAAGAAAGTATTCTCCAATCCAGAGTTTGATGTGTCTGGAATACGACTTTCTCGAAAACGCAATTGGGAGGTAGATTGTTTTATATACGAGGGTGAAAAAACAGTTATTATTCCTGTCAGTGATATTTATAAGGGAATGACTGAGCAAATGATGCTTCAGTTTCCAAATAAAGAGTTCTATATAGTGGGTTTTGATGATAATGAAACTCAGTTTCTGATATTAACGCAGAGTGATAAGCATTATGGGTCGTATCATTTATATGATGCCAAAAGCAAGCAGTTTAGATTGCTTTATAATCTTATGCCTCAACTAAAAGAGGAGGATATGGCAGAGATGCGCCCAATAAAGTTTCAAAGTAGAGATGGGCTCACCATTCATGGATATATAACTCTTCCTAAGGAGGCTATTGATGGGAAAAAGGTTCCTTTAGTTGTGAATCCACATGGTGGACCACAAGGTATTCGTGATTCGTGGGGCTTTAATCCCGAAACTCAGCTGTTTGCAAGCAGGGGATATGCCACATTGCAGGTCAACTTCCGCATCTCTGGCGGTTATGGTAAGGAGTTTCTGCGTGCTGGCTTCAAACAAATTGGTCGTAAACTGATGGATGATGTTGAGGATGGGGTTAAATATGCAATATCACAAGGATGGGCTGACGAAAGTAAAATAGCAATTTATGGTGGTAGCCACGGCGGATATGCCACATTGATGGGATTAGTAAAAACTCCAGATTTATATGTTTGTGGTGTGGACTATGTTGGTGTGTCTAATATTGAGACGCTTTTTGCTTCATTTCCAGAATATTGGAAACCTTTTGTTGAAATGATGAAAGAGGTGTGGTATGATCTTGATAATCCTGAAGAGGCAGCAATAGCACGTGAGGTATCTCCTGTTTTTCAAGTTGATAAAATATCCAAGCCACTTTTTGTGGTGCAGGGAGCTAATGATCCTCGTGTTAATATAAATGAGAGCGATCAGATAGTGGAGGTGTTGAGAGCTCGTGGTTTTGATGTTCCTTATATGGTGAAATATAATGAGGGACACGGCTTTTATCGAGAAGAGAACATGTTGGAGTTTTATTCAGCAATGCTTGGATTTATGTCACAATATTTAAATGATTAATACTATAAGGATAAGGATAAGGATAAGGA
>CAZNRT010000064.1:9652-15640 GCA_964575445.1 uncultured Proteiniphilum sp.
TTATGTCACAATATTTAAATGATTAATACTATAAGGATAAGGATAAGGATAAGGACCAGTCTGTCTAAACCATATTTGAGAGGCATAGTCATATAATTAATAATTTTTCATAGACTATGAATAAGAAATATAGAAAACTAATAGGGTGTATCGTCTTGGATGCCATAGGTATGGCGTCATACGGATTGCCTTTGTTGGACATAGTTTGGGCTCCTGTTGCCGCATTCCTCAGTTATCGGATGTTTGGCGAAAAGCGTGGTAAATATACAGCGCTCTTCACCTTCATCGAAGAGGCTTTGCCTTTTGTAGATTTTGTTCCATCATTTACTATCTTTTGGATTGTTTTTGACCTTATTGGGTTGGGCAAAGAGGCTAACTTAAGTCGTCAAGATCAGGCTATAGAGATATAATGCTATTATTAAACAAATATCCTTTACACTAATATGAAGTTAAGAATTATCTTGAGCGGGTTGGTTTTGTTTTTTGTGTTTTCGGCTTGCACAAAAGGACAGGCACAATCTAACTCCCTTTTGTGGAAGGTGTCGGGCAATGGGCTTTCATCACCTTCTTATCTCTTTGGCACTCATCATTTGGTACCAATCTCTTTCTTGGATGAAATTAATGGTTTGGACGATGCTTTCAGTGCTACCCAACAAGTAATTGGCGAACTCGATATGAGCAAAAAGCTATCAATGCAGATGAAGATGCTAAGAAAAGCAATGTTGCCCAAGGGGTATGACTATAAAACATTATTGTCTAAAGATGATTACGCTCTCTTGGAGCAAAAAGTTTCAGAAATTGCTAAGATGAAATTGAGCAAGCTTGATAAGCTGAAGCCAGCAATGATAAATAATCTATTGATGATTTCTCTATATCAAAAGTATTATCCAAATGCGCAATTAGACAAAGGCATCGACGAACATTTTCAGGACAAAGCAAAGAAAAACAAAATGAAAGTTGCAGGTTTGGAGAGTGCAGACGATCAGATGTACGTGTTGTTAGAGATGCAATCGATAGAGCGACAAGCCGAGCTGCTAATGTGTTCGCTAAAGTATCCCGAATTGCTAAAAGAGCAAATGGACAAATTGCAAACTGCATATCACAACCAAGATATTGCAGCTCTTGCAGCTCTATTTGAATATGAACGAGATGACGACCCATGCCCCTCTACTGATGAGGAGAAGTATGAGATGAATGCTGCCAGGAATAAAAAATGGCTACAAGAACTTCCTCAAATGATGAAAGATACGCCCTCATTTGTAGCTGTTGGTTGTTTGCACCTTGTGGGCAAAGATGGACTAATTGAGGGTTTGAGAAAATCTGGATACAAAGTAGTACCCATTAAGTGAAACAAGACATAAAGTTGCTGTTACTTCTTCTTCTTGTCGAAAGACAAATTCACCTTCACAGGGAAATGGTCTGACGGCAAGCGAGATACATAATCTTTGAAGTGCACCTCTTTGGGGAAATCTCCTTTTTGAATAATGCTGTCGTTCACCTTAAGACGATATGTATCAGTGAGTATCCCAAACTTCTCAACATTGAACCTTGGCGAAACAAAAATGTGATCTATCCTGCTATCAGTTTTTAGGTTTGGATCAAATGCATTGAACGTGCCATTTAGTGCAAATCTCACATCTGCGCTCTCGTATGTGTCCTTCAATATGCCCGAGTTGGCAAGAATACGATAATTATTGTTGTTTTGATCCACATTAAAGTCACCAGTAAGTATAACGGGTTCATTGCCACACATCTCCTTTATTTTCTTTATCACAAGCTTTGAGCTTTCATCTCTTGCCCTCACGCCCACATGATCCATATGAAGATTGAAAAAGTAAAACTTTAGCTTACTCTTTTTATCTTTGAACTCTCCCCATGTGCATATGCGAGGCAATACCGCATCCCAGCCCTTGTTGGGGTAGTCAGTATTTTCGGACAACCAGAAATGTCCCGACTTTAGCAATTCTAATCTTTCTCTCTTATAAAATATGGGTGCATATTCACCCTCTGTTTTTCCATCATCTCGCCCCACGCCAATATAGTCGTATCCGGGTAGGCTCTCTAACATATTGTCCACCATGTGGTGCAATACCTCCTGAGCTCCAAATATCTCGAAGTCGTTGTACTGAATTATTTCTGCAATAACGGGGTATCTATCCCTCCATGAGTTCCCATTCTTGGCATCACCTTGGTTGTCATATCTCACATTGTACGATGCTACTGTCAGCTCATGCGTAGTAGAGCATGCACTTGACGCAATCAATATGATTGCAATAAATATTGTGTGAAAAACTTTTTTAGTCATAATTTGTTCTTTATTGATTCATTTTGATGGATACATGGTTGTTTCGGTTTTTTTGTGCTGCTTTTGGCTCTTTATTTGCCGTCAGCTGGCTTTTTTTATTTTCTTCAACTGATTTATTTTGTAATCGTTTGTTTTTGATTAGAATTCTAAAATAGGGACATTTTCCATCTATTGATAAATCTTTTCCATCACTCCCTTTTCTGAATTTAATTATTTCGAATTGGTCGGGATTGAACTTGTGCAGAAATGTAATAGGCACCCCCATACAGCCTTTATAGTCTAATGGAATATCTTGTGTTTTATCTACATTGATTCCGTTATAATTGTCATATTTTGGATATTTTTCTTCGTTTCCAAAATATCTTTTTGTTAGCACTATATCCTCGTGTCGTTTAAAATTATCTATATTGGTTAGCCATAAACAATTATTTGGAGATACTATTCTATTCCCAGAGTCATCTATTCGGGCTTCAGTTCCATAAAGTTCATAGTGTTCAGGAACGATAAAACCCGAAATGCCTCTACCAAGATTAATACCTAACCACACCTTGTTTTCTTTAATTAGTTTGAAAATCTCCTTATACGTAATTGCATTAATATTGCCGATTATCAAAAACTTTTTATCGTATCTAACTAATTGATCCACGTACTCTCTGAATAATGAAAAGGGGGGGTTAGTAACAACAATATCGGATTGCTTTAACAATTCGATACTTTCAGCACTTCTGAAATCCCCGTCGCCTCTGAAAGGAGCAATGTCAATTGAGATTGGTTTATCTTTTTTGTCAGATGCACCAGTATATTCAAAGAAAAAGCCTTTTTCAATTTTTTCTGTAATAAACAAGCTATTTTCTTGCTTTCTGTAACAAGCGGTTGTAATTTTTTTCAAACCTAATTCTTTAAAGTTTGTAGCAAAGTATTTAAAGAAATTGCTTATTCGAGGATCATCACAATTGCAGTAAACCGCCTTATTTTCAAAATGACTCTTATAATGTTGCAATTCACTTTCTATGTCTATAAGTTGAGTGTAAAATTCATCACTTTTTGACTTCCTAGCTTTTTGCAGTAATTTATTTGTTGCGTTTCTTGCCATAATCAATCTTTATATATTTCTGGTTAACTGATTGAATAAATCACTTCCTAAGACTTTAAGAGAGGTTTTAGAAATATCAAACATAATCCCAAACATCTTTATTGCATCCCATTTCTCCCCATTCCCTTGTGTATAAATAGAAGTTGCTTGAAGCATAATTGTTTTATCCTTATGCTTGACAAATTTGTTTTTGCATAAATTGGTGTTAATTGGCATACCATAATTTGCAGAGGTTAATCTATCTAATCTATTTAACATTCCTGAATTGTACTCAAGCCGTACCATCCTCCCATCAGGTCTTTCAATTGAAATAGTTTCAGTTAAAAAATTTGATCCTTCCAGAAATAATATATAAGGAAAATGGGACTCATACAGCATAAAATTAGCAATTTCTGATATGTTTTTATGCGATCTTTCTATTGCATTGCCAGCAGCCATCAAGTCTTGATTGTTATCTTTCCCAACTAATAGTCCCTTTTTAATATTTTCAATATCTTTTCCTTGATGCTTAGCTTCCGACACTAAAACCACTCTCCAATTACCATTATCGTCTTTTACTTCAATTATTCCACCATCAGGTTTAATACTTGAATTAGATACAAAAAGAGTTTGCCCTAAATCTGGATCAATTTTTTTTAATGCCTCGTTTATTTCTTCTTTTCTTATCCTGTCTTTAAATTGAAAAGATAATTTTGGAAATTCTTTTTCAAGCTGTTTAAGCACAAGTTTTGAGATTTTCCCAACAGTTAAGTCGTGCATTTTTGCATTATCTCCAAAAATGCCTACTACACCTTGCGTTTTTTTATGTTGATTTGCTAATCTATTTGATTGATTCTTTTTCGACATATATATCCTATCACTTTTTATTTAATGCAAAAGTATGAACTAAAGACAGTCCATCCAAATTTGTTCGTAGCTTATAGGTCAGTCACAACTATACGTAACTTCTCATTAAAACCAAACTAAATTATTCAACTTGATTCTAATTCTTATTGCCATATTAAAAGATATCAGCAAGGGAAGTTGTTACAAGATTAGGGGTTGTGTGATTCGTTAATCAATTTTTTATCCCACAATTAGCCTATCGCTATTTAAGTAACATCAAATCCCCCCTAGATAAACGCACACGCATACTCAAACTCCTGTCGATCGATATCAAGATGGTAATCAGAGGAAGTATGTTGGGACGTTGGGTCGAATTGCAATTCGCCCCTTTCCCTATCTCGTTGCAACTCCTTCTCACGCTTTGCCAATGCGGCTTCACGTCGCAGTCTTCGCTTAGTTCGTTGTTGGATATAGTTGGCTCTTTTGGGTGTCAGGTAGTGGTAGAAAATGTTTCGCATCTCAATATATATGCGGTTGTCCTCTTCCATATCTATTAGATCGCCCACCCAGCGCACTAATAGGCATATTTCTTTGTATATTTTGGCTCTCAACTCATCAAAGCTGGGCTCCATAGCCAATGCCGATGTCTCCACATCTCGCCTTGTGTGTGCGGTTTCGAGTGTGTCGTGGTTCTTTCTCAGTTCTTCCACCAAGTCATCCACGCCACACAATTTCAGTGCATCCTGCAAGTCTTGAGAATTTTCTATTTCAGAGAGTATATATGATAGTCTCGATCGTAGGGTGCCAATGCCAAGATCATAGTGGCGAGTGCCAAGAATCCTTTGAAACCAGTCTTTTAGCATCTCGGCATATTGGGCTCGCTGTTCATTGTCCTTAGCCATATGTGGCTGCAGGAGCAGTTTCACGTATGTTCTGATTGTGGTTATTTGCCTTTTGCGATCGGCGTGTAGCTCCTGAATGGTGGCAGTAAGCTCATGCCCCATCTGCTTTGGAGCCATATTTATCATTTGGTCCAAGTATTTGCGTGCTCTATCAAAAGGTGCATCTGGAATCATGCTTTTGCCCTTTATCCATATCTCCATCGAATTGAGAATCTCGTTGGTGGTTGACGAGAAGTCGTCGTTACCAATCTTGGTCAACCAGCTGAGCCTGAACTTAGTTTTGTCCATCACTCGCTTCTTTCTCTTCTTTTCTGACTTCGCAACTGCCTGTGGCTGTTGTGGTTGCTTCGATAATGCTTGCTGTATAGCTTGCTTAGCTTTCCTTGCTCTTTTGTTTTGTTTTGTTTGTCTCTTCATAATTGTTGTTTTTAAATAAGTATTCACCTACCTAATGTTATAATATTGTAGCAAATATACGGAATATGTTTTTAACACACAACAATGTCGCCTGGCATTTCGACGCAAGGAGAAATCTCACTGTCATGTCCACCCAACATCGCAAATGAACTATCAATGAGTTTTCTCCCTCGCTTCTGGCGAGGTCGAAATGACGGGTAGCTAATAATAGTGGGGGGGGTGAGTAATAGTGTGGCGGCTGTGCCGCCACACTATTACTCACCCCCTCTACCAACAATGTCGCTTGTCATTTCGACGCAAGGAGAAATCTCACAGTCATATCCACCCAATGTTGCTTGTCATTTCGACGTAAGGAGAAATCTCATGAGATCCTTCTCCCGTTTTGACGGGATCAGGATGACAGCCTTGAATATCCGTAGGTTGAAACCAATGTTTATTCATATTAT
>CAZNRT010000065.1:0-15569 GCA_964575445.1 uncultured Proteiniphilum sp.
TGTGAACATTGCCTTTTGAGGATAGCCTGATGCTCGCATCATATTGTTGAAACTATAACATAGGCTCACAAAAACATTCCCCACCAAAACTATCTGAAGATACTCTCTGGCATAGGGTATCGTATTCTCAGTGGCACCAAAAGCTAACAATATTTCATCAAGGTAGATGTAGAAGAAAGTCATAACAATAGCGTTAAATACTATTGTCAATAGTAATGAGTTGCTCAATATTTTTTCAGCTGTGTCTTTTCTCTTTTCGCCAAGGCTAATAGATATTCTACTTGCTGCACCCACACCTACAAGCATGCCCAGTGATGAGGCAAGTATTGTAACGGGGAATGTGATAGCTAAGCCCGATATAGCCATAGAGCCCACTCCTTGCCCTATGAATATGCGGTCAACGATATTGTACAATGTATTGACCAACGTTCCTACCATTGCTGGCAGAGAATATTCCCAAACGAGTGAGCTAATTTTCTTTCTTTCTAAGTCTAATTCTTTTTTTGTTTGCAATGTGTATGTTTAATCAATAATAACCCCCTATTTGCTTGTCATAATGTCTAATACTATTTTATCAGTTTCTAACATTCCTGTTTTGCCGATTAGAGCCAGATTCCTAATTGTTTTGTCTATATCGTTATCAATAATTCCCTCTTGTCCTGACACCACTTTATCCTCTATAGCCATTAGGGCTGATAGTGAGGCGGTGGACACACCACTCGCTATCTTCAATGCACAACTTGGCTTTGCACCATCGCAAATCATTCCAGTGATGTTTGCAATCATATTTTTAGCAGCAAAAACAACATTTTCATAAGAACCACCCATCAGATATGTCACTCCACAGCTTGAACCTGTGGAAGCCATAACACATCCGCAAAGTGCAGAAAGCCGCCCCATGTATTGCTTTATATAGATTACTGATAGGTGGCTAATGATTAGTGCTCGGATGAGGCTCTCCTCGTTACTACCTATCTCCTCAGCAAATGTTAGTACGGGTAGTGTGGCTGCAACGCCTTGATTGCCGCTGCCAGAGTTGCTCATCACTGGAATTAATGCCCCATCCATACGTGCATCGCAGGCTCCAGCCGTTGATGAAATCATTTTGCTATGTAGATTATCTCCAAAGAGTGCTCTCCCTCTCTGTCCAATTATGCTTTTGGCTACATTATGTCCATAATTGCTCTCTCTCGAAAGTCTTGAAGCTTCACGGTTCATTTTTGCCGCATCAAGTATGAATCTCAACTCCTCAACAGGAGATTCAACAGCAAAGTCATATACTTTTTTGAAGGTAAGTGCATCTTCTGAATCTCCAAATAGACTTTGTTCTTGTTGTGCTTCTGCCTCTTTCATTAGAAGATGCACACCATTTTTCTCAATGTGAGTAAACTGAGTGTGAGTGCCTCTGATGATAGCTTTTGAACTCTGATTGTTTACGAAACAGTTTACTTCTATATAAAGTTTATCACTTATATCGCTTTTAAGCTCAATTTTGATTCTTTGCTCTTCTATATATTTTTTTGCCACTTCCACATCCACTGGCATAAGGTCGCGTAGCACTTCCAAATTATATTCAGATTTTCCAATCAAAGCTCCCAATGCAACTGCAATTGGCAGTCCAATCATTCCAGTACCAGGTATGCCCACACCCATAGCATTCTTTAATACGTTTGCACTCAAATATAGTTCTATTCTTTCGGGTAGTGCCCCCAATGTCTCGGTTGCTTTTGCTACGCACAGTGATACCGCTATGGGCTCTGTGCAGCCAATTGCGGGAATAATCTCACGTTGCATTAAAGCTCTAATGTTTTTTCTTTCTTTGATGTTTAGCATAATAATAATAATAATAGGTTGTTTTATGGGTATATTGTTTTAGTAGATGCAAAAGTACGAAAAAGGGATTAATATGCTTTAATTCTCAATAGTTTTCTATTGGATACAACATACGAATATTTTTACCTAAGAGGCACAGTACTGCTTACTTCTTCGATTGCTCAGTGCCTTGTTTTGGTGAGAGTTGCTACTTAAACGTGGCACCTATAATATCAAGCAACTCGTTGGTAATGCTTTGTTGTCTTGATTTGTTGTAAAGTAATGACAAATCATCCAACATGTCGTCAGCATTATCAGTAGCTGTTTGCATGGCAAGGTTTCTAGCCGCTTGCTCCGATGTGTATGATTCTAATAGTGAGCTATACATCTTTATTTTGATGGCTTTTGGAACCAACTCATTTAGTAAAGTCTCCCTATCTGGCTCAATAATATAATCAACAGAGCTATAACTATTTTCTTCGATTACGTCGTCAAACGATACGGGTAGCAATGTTTCGCTAACCAGTATTTGTACACCCTTAGATTTATATTGATGATATATTAATACCACTTCATCAATCTCCCCCTTGCTAAAGAGGTTCATTAGATTATCAGCAATCGCCATTATTTTTGAGTAGTCGGGTTTGTGAGCAATATCCTCGTGATACTCTGTTGGAGTTATATCCATTTTTCTAATGGCATGGTCTGTCTTCTGACCTATCGTATATATCAAAATATTTTCTTTGCCAAGATGTCTGTATTTATCGATTGTTTTGATAAGCATTTTAGTGACATTTGAATTAAACGCACCGCATAGACTCATATTTGCTGAAAAGGCTACAATAGCAACTCTCTTAACCTCACTATTTCTTTCAAATATTGATTTGAACTTAGTTTCTGACTTTAAAAAATTCGATAATAATTCGCTAATCTTCTCCTCATAGGGAAGAAATTTCGCAACTATTCTTTCAGCTTGTTTTAGTTTTACTGAAGCCACTGTTTGCATTGCAGAAGTAATCTGCTGAGTGGCTTTTACTGAACTTATCTGCGTCTTTATGTCTCTAAGTGATGCCATTATTTTTGCCTTTATGGTTGCATGATGCGATGTATTACCTCGCTTGCCACCTCTTCAATTATATCTGTTTCCTCCTTGTTGATATCTCCATCTCTGATTACGTCAAGAACTTCGTGCTGATACATAGTCTCGAGTGAGTGAAGAAACTCTTTCTCAAATTCTTTCACTTTCTTCAAAGGAATCTTTGATAATAGTGCATTAACTCCACAGTATAGCAATGCAACCTGTTTTTCAACGCTCATTGGCTTGTTGATAGGCTGTATCAATAGCTCGGCATTCTTTAAACCTTTATCAATTGTCATAGCGGTAACTCTATCTAAGTCCCCACCAAACTTTGTAAAGGCAGATAGCTCTTTAAATTGAGCTTGATCCATCTTAAGGGTTCCAGCAATTTTCTTCATTGGTTTGATCTGAGCATTACCACCCACACGCGATACCGAAATACCCACATCAATTGCAGGGCGATTGCCTTGATTAAATAGCTCTGTGTCTAAAAATATCTGTCCATCGGTGATCGATATCACATTGGTGGGGATATATGCTGATACGTCGCCAGCTTGGGTTTCAATGATAGGTAGTGCTGTAAGCGAACCTCCACCTTTTACTATATCTTTAATACTGTCGGGCAAGTCGTTCATGTTTTGAGCAACTTCCTGTTGTGTGATAATACGAGCGGCACGCTCTAACAGACGGGAGTGTAAGTAAAACACATCTCCAGGATATGCCTCACGTCCTGAGGGTCGGCGAAGAATTAATGAAATCTCACGATAGGCTACTGCCTGTTTTGATAAATCGTCATAAATCACAAGTGCATGTCGGCCAGTATCTCTGAAGTACTCACCAATCGCGGCACCAGCAAAAGGAGCATAGAACTGCAATGCGGCAGGGTCAGCGGCGTTTGCTGCTACCACAATGGTGTAGTCCAATGCCTTGTGCTCTTTCAATGTGTTTACTATTGAGGCTACGGTAGAACCTTTCTGTCCAATTGCCACATAAATACAATATACAGGCTCACCTGCTTCAAACTTCTCTCTCTGATTGATAATTGTATCTATCGCAATTGTAGTCTTTCCTGTTTGTCGGTCACCGATAATCAATTCTCGCTGTCCACGACCAATAGGAATCATTGAGTCGATAGCTTTGAGCCCCGTTTGAAGTGGCTCGTTTACTGGTTGTCTGTAGATTACTCCTGGAGCTTTTCTCTCTAAGGGCAGCTCATACATCTCTCCACCAATATTGCCTCTTCCATCTAAAGGCTCTCCTAATGGATTGATGACACGACCAAGCATATTCTCGCTCACAAAGATAGATGCAACTCTACCTGTTCTCTTGACAGTGTCGCCCTCTTTGACTTCACTTGTAGGTCCAAGTAGTACTGCACCCACATTATCAACTTCCAAATTCATCACAATGGCTTGCATGCCATTGTCAAACTCCAAAAGCTCGTTCGACTCGGCGTTTCTCAATCCATATATCCTAACCACACCATCGCTTATTTGCAATACAGTGCCCACTTCGTCGAGTTTTATATCGGCATCGATACCTTCAAGCTGTGCACGAAGTATTTCGGAAACCTCACTTATCTTTATTATATCATTTGACATGTGTCTATTCTATTAATTGGTCAAATAGATAAATTACACTATTCGTCTATTTCGTTCAATATATTGTTTCTTGATTCTGTTTAATTGTCCTCTAAGGCTAGCATCCCATCTGTTGTAGTCAACTTCAAGTATGAAACCACCTAATATTTCGGGGTCAATAATCTTTGTTAGCTCCAAGTTGCCATCTAATTTTTTCTCAATAGATAAAGTTAGAGTCTTCACAGTAGCTTCGTCAATCTCCACAGCAGTGGTTAGCTTTCCATAATATACATTTATCGATTGACGATAAACCTCCTGGAATACCAGCATAATGCTTTGAAGGTGGTCCTCTCTATTATTTTTCAATAATAGGTTCACTACATTTTCAAATACTTCAGACCACTCGCCCCCTGAGGCAGTTAGAATCAATTTCTTCTTTTTGTCTTTCGAAACCAATGGATTAGCTAAGGCAGTGTTGAAGCCCTTTACGTTGGCAATAACACCTGTAATAAGCTTAGACTTTTCGTAAGCCTCTTTAGCCATATTCATTTCCTGCACATACTCCAAGAATGCCACTGCATATCTTGTAGCTACTAACCCTGTATTCATAATTGTTTCTTTTGTTTACGACAAACTAATTTCATCAACCAAACGAGTAATCATATCCATTTGCTCGTCCTTCTCTTTCAGATTATCTCTTAATATCTTTTCAGCAATGTCAACAGACAGAACGGCAATCTCGCGTCTCATGTCTGCTAAAGCTGCTTCTTTCTCTTGAGTAATCTGTTTGCGCGCAACGTCCACAATGTGATGTGCCTCTTTTGTTGCATCCTCCTTCGCCTTTTCCAATATTAGGTCTCTGCGTTGGGTTGCAGTCTTTATAATTTGGGCATGCTCATCTCTTGCGCTTGCAATTATCTTTTCGCTATCTGTCCTAACTTCTTCCAGTTCTGTATAAGCCTTCTGTGCTGCAAGTATAGATTCGTCAATATATTTCTTGCGTTTGTCTAACGCTTTGGTAATGATGGGAAATCCAAACTTGGATAATATAACAAGCACAGCTCCAAAGGATATAAGCATCCAAAAGATTAGTCCCGTATCTGGTGTTAGTAAAGATGATGACATATCTATATCTTATATTATAGTATGAAACCTAATACTACAATTGCAAATAATGCAACACCCTCAATTAAGGCAGCCGAGATAATCATATTCATTCTAAGGTCTGAGCCTGCTTCGGGCTGGCGTGCAATTCCTTCGGCAGTGGTGGCACCAACTTTGCCAATTCCTATTCCTGCTGCAATAGTTGCGATACCGATTGCTAATGCTTTGCCTATAACTCCCAGCTCTAACGAGGCTGCAACTTGTAATAATAATGAACTTAACATAATGTCTTTTTAAGTTTAAATAGTTGTTATATTTATATTTATTTGTTGTTTTATTGTGATTGCACACTTTCATCGACTTCTGCTTTTGGATCTCTTGCCAATCCAATAAACACTGCAGATAGAAGTGTGAATATATATGCTTGAATAAATGCTACTAATATCTCTAAGAAGCCAATGAATATAGCAAATAGTACTGATACAACTGTCATTGCACTATTAGTAGCTGCACCTAACTTTGTTGTTACAAATATTACTGAAATAAGCCCCAATACGATAGAGTGCCCTGCAGTGATATTTGCAAACAGACGTATCATCAACGCAAAAGGTTTGGTGATTGTTCCTACTATCTCGATTATTGGCATAATAGGTGCTGGTACTTTTAGCCATGTGGGTACATCAGGCCAAAATAGGTTCTTATAGTATGCTTTAGATCCTGTAAGATTTACCATCAAAAATGTGGATACTGCCAACACTAATGTAACTGCAATATTCCCTGTCACGTTTGCACCTCCTGGAAAGATTGGTATCAATCCCATCAGGTTATTTAGCAGTATGAAGAAGAATATTGAAAGTAGAAAGGGTGTAAACTTCCTATACTCACTGCCAATGGATGGTTTAGCCACTTCATCAATAATGAATAGTACTACCAACTCAATAAGTCCGGGCATTCCTTTACTGGTGCCCATTGAGTTGCGTTTATAGAATCGTGCTACACTCATAATAATTACTATCAATAGTATAGATGTTAACACTAATGATGTGGCATTCTTAGTGAGCGATATGTCAATAGGTACAATTTCTTCACCCGAGGGGCTCTTTTCCACTATTTTGCCTGCATGCTTGCCCTCTTCTGCAATATAAAACTGACTGTATTTTGACTGTGGATTGTGAAGCTCAGATGATAAAAATACATTCCAACCACTCTCTTTGCTATGCAATATGACTGGCAGGGGGATAGAGATATCCTTATCTTTCCACTTCATAAAGTGCCACTCGTATGAGTCGGCAATGTGTGACAAAATCATCCCCTTGATATTTATGTCAGTTGTTTCCACTGGCTTTGAATGTACCAATGCAACGGGGTCTTGTGAAGACGCATTTGGGAATATAAATAATAGGGATAAAATAGTAAGTAGTAGTATGCTATGTGTTCTTTTTGGCATTTTCTAAATCTTTTTGTTTTTTTCGATTCTTCTTATGCCAATTCTCAAATTGCACATACATATATGTTTCGAAGAATAGATAAAGTATATAAAATGCTCCAAGCATTATTGCAAAGCTTCTGATCTCTGCCCTATCAAGAAGCCAATAAATGAGCCCTAAAATAAGTGTAGTAAACATCTTAAGCCCTCGTTCCATCATCAAAGTGTTGATGAGCCTTGTGGAGGTATCATATTTGACCCGACTTAAAATGTGGATTGAAATGCAACCCAGTATGAAGAAGTACGCTGGGATTATGGGGTAATCTTTAAATGCAAGCTCGGGGAAGAATTGCAGCAATATCATCCATGTGCCGAACCCAATTACGATGACAAAGAGTGTCAAAAGAAGATATAGTTTTTGTCTTAGTTCTTTCATTTTGTAAACGATTCTATGCACACAGTTACACTATTGTCCTTCACCTCCACGAAACCATCCACTACCTTTATTTCAGCAGTATTTCCTTCATTAGTATATTTTATTATTCCCTTTGACAAGGAGGAGATGATAGGGCTATGATTGTTTAGTATGGTGAAAGCCCCACGACTTCCGGGCAGTGTTACTGCCGATACTTTCCCCTCAAAGATACTACCCTCGGGTGTATATATTCTTAATGCTATGTTGTCCAAAATGCTACCTCCTATTTGTTAGCTTCCGCAATAAGTTTATCACCTTTGGCTATGGCATCGTCAATAGTTCCTACATTTAGGAAAGCCATCTCTGGATAATTGTCAAGCTCGCCATCAAGTATCATTTTGAAGCCTCTGATAGTCTCCTCGATAGGAACCATCACACCGGGCAGTCCTGTAAACTGCTCTGCTACGTGGAATGGTTGCGACAAGAAACGTTGCACCTTCCTTGCTCTATTCACCGTTATTTTATCCTCGTCCGAAAGCTCCTCCATACCTAATATGGATATAATGTCTTGAAGCTCCTTGTTGCGTTGGAGTATCTGAACCACACGCTGTGCAGTATCATAATGCTCTTCGCCTACAATCTCGGGTGTAAGTATTCGTGATGTAGATTCTAATGGATCAACTGCTGGGAATATCCCCAATCCTGATATCTTTCGACTTAGAACTGTGGTAGCATCTAAGTGAGAGAAGGTAGTAGCTGGTGCCGGGTCAGTCAAGTCATCAGCTGGCACATATACTGCTTGCACAGATGTAATCGAACCCTTGTTTGTAGAAGTAATTCTCTCTTGCATTGCCCCCATCTCTGTAGCTAAAGTAGGTTGGTATCCCACAGCCGATGGCATACGCCCCAATAGTGCCGATACTTCCGAACCAGCTTGCGTGAATCGGAATATATTATCAATAAAGAACAGAATATCTGATTTGTCTTCAGTATTCATATCTCTAAATGATTCTGCAATCGTTAAGCCTGATAGTGCTACTGATGATCGTGCACCAGGTGGCTCATTCATCTGTCCAAAAACAAGGGTAGCTCGTGACTTCTCAAGCTTGTCATAATCCACTTTGGTTAAGTCCCAATGTCCTGCCTCCATGCTTTTCTTGAACTCTTCGCCATAGTCTATAATGCCCGACTCTATCATCTCACGAAGTAGATCGTTACCCTCTCTGGTTCGCTCGCCCACACCAGCAAACACCGAGAAGCCACCCTTGCCTTTGGCTATATTATTAATGAGCTCTTGAATAAGTACAGTTTTTCCAACTCCTGCACCACCAAACAAGCCAATCTTTCCCCCTTTTGAGTAGGGCTCAATAAGGTCAATCACTTTAATGCCTGTAAATAGTATTTCGGTTGTTGTAGTAAGATCTTCAAATTTGGGAGGATCTCTGTGGATAGGATTATGTGCATCTTTGTCTAACTCCTTTAATCCGTCGATGGCATCTCCCGTTACATTAAGAAGGCGTCCTCTGGTTTGAATACCCGATGGCATATTAATTGGACTACCACTTGCAATCACTGGCATTTTTCGTCTCAATCCATCCGTAGAGTCCATAGCAACAGTGCGCACTGTGTTTTCGCCAATGTGCTGCTGTACCTCTAATGTAATTGATTTGCCGTTATCTCTGAAAATAGTGAGTGCATCATTAATGGCTGGCAGATCTGCGTTTCCGTTTCCATTTAGTTCGAAATAGACATCCACTACTGGACCAATAATTTGAGAGATGTGTCCTGTAAAATTATTCATATTTATTGAGCTATTTTTTTCGATTAATAGATAAACCTAAAACAGTAAGCTTTTGTTTTCTATTTCATTACAAAAATACATAAACATATTTGCATGGCAATTGATTAATGACAATCTAACATCTTTTTGTGTATTCTGTATTAATAATACTTATAATGTGGCTGATTGTGCACTGAAATGTAAATTTGTTTTAGATGTTGGCTATTATCTTTCGTTTCTTTACTTCACAGTTGTTCCCAATTATGCCACCGACACAAATCTTGTTGGTTTTTCATTACTGCTTAATTGTTTAATCGCTTAATCGCTTAATCGCTTAATTGGTTAATTGGTTAATTGGTTAGGTGTCGCCAATAATCAAGACTGTCATCCTGACGTAGGAAGGATCTCATGAGATTTCTCTCCGCCAAAGGCGAGATCGAAATGACAGGCGTCATTGAGGTTACTATTGAATTACTACTGAATTACCATCGAATTACTACCTAATATCGACAAAATTCTGACCCAATAACATTTGTATTTAACACCCTGAAATCTCGCACCCTTCCAGTAAACATTGTTTTTTTGCCACTTTAGACTCAAAAGTGATTAAAAACAGACTGATTTGATACGTCTTTAACTAATCATGACCCGATCGCAAATTCAGAAATGTAACCCTGACTTACGGAAATATAAATCGCAAATGTTATTGGGTCAGAATTTCCGATTTTGGACACATTTTTAAATTCCATTAACTGTTTTGGCTCTCAAAATGATCAGTTCACTTTTGACTCACCTTATCCTGATGTTAAAATAACATGATTCAATGTTAAATCGAGTCGTTTTGAAAAAAATCTAACTCAATAACATTTGTAAGAGATTATGTCTGGCTCCTGGGATAGACAATTTACTATTAGATTGGCTCATAATTTCCAATTTAGTGCCGTTTGGAGACTATTTTGGTTAGTTTATGTTAACCGGTGTAGCCGTTTCATTTTGTAATTGGGTCATAATTTTCGAGAATCAATCATTTTAATCTTAAAATGGGTCATTTTGAAAAAAAACTAACTCAATAACATTTGTAGGAGGTTCACCCTGAAAAAAAGGGTAATGATTTCATTTTTGAATAGGGTCATAATGGGAAATTCTGCCCCGATAACAAAATGTATCGGGTACCCCAAAAGCAAATAATGACCCAATTACAAAATGAATTAAGGCAAAAAGGCGAAATTCTGACCCAATAACATTTGTAATTCTCATTTTTGAACTCCAGTTGTTATCTTCTCCATTTGTTATTGAGGCATAATGAACTCAGGGTAGCTTTCTGAATTTGTTATTGGGTCAGAACTGTTTTTTGGGGGGCGATAGAGCACCTCATTATCACTCTTATTCCCATAAGGGTGCAAAAAATTCTCACAGCCATACAAACGCACCTTAGAGTAATGGCAATGCTCTGTTAGACGTTTGCTGAATAGTAACATTTAATATCAATTAGTCAAGAAGAAAAATTTGGCTGAAATTACTTTTCAATATCCAATAAGGATGTTACAATGTTATCATATTGATGGTTTGAAAAGAGCTAATCCTATAAGAAAAATGAAATAAAGCTTGTCGAAAACGTGTAAATATCAACAAAAATCAATATAATTGCACCTTTGAACTTAAAACATATTTGATAACATGTTGCACAGTGAATATTTGCTACATTATGTATGGAAGTACAGACTATTTGATCAATCTAATCTTGAGACAAGTGATGGGCGCAAAATAGAGGTGCTAAATCCTGGCATCCACAATAGTGATGCTGGTCCCGATTTTTTTAATGCTAAAGTGAAGATTGACGATAGAGTTTGGGCGGGAAATGTTGAGATACATCTTTCTTCTGATGATTGGTATAAGCACAAGCATCATATTGATGAAAGTTACAACTCCACAATACTGCATGTGGTGGAAACCATAAAAGGCGACATATTGAATGAGAAGCTACAGAAAATACCACAGATGAAACTCACTGTGCCTGACTCGGTTAGAACTAATGCCAACGAACTATTAAAAAGCAGATCTTATATACCTTGTAAGGCAAAGATTAAGGATGTGAAGCGACATATCATACGTCCATGGATTGGAGCATTGGGTATAGAAAGGCTCGAGCGCAAAACTAATGATATATACAATCACTTAGTGCGTTATAATAATTCATGGGATGAGGTGTTTTTTATCTTACTTGCTCGAAGTTATGGGTTTGGGCTCAACTCTGATGAATTTGAGAGGATGGCTATTGGCGTTGGGTTCAATATTATTCAACGACATAGCGATAATTTATTTCAAGTTGAAGCACTATTATTTGGTCAAGCTGGTATGCTCGAAGATACTAACATCATTGATGAGTATTACCTCAATCTGCAAAATGAGTACCGTTTTCTTGCTCACAAATATCAACTCAAGCCAATGGAAGGCTTTGTTTTCAAAAAGCTTAGAGTTCGTCCCAGTGCTTTCCCACAGATTAGAATTGCGCAATTAGCATCATTGCTGGTAGAGTCTCCACGCCTTTTCTCAAAGGTGTTGGAAATAGATGATTACAGAAAGCTGAGACTTCACTTTCAATCTCAAATTTCAGATTATTGGCTCACTCACTACTCTTTTGGCAAGAGTTCGGCAAGGAAGAATAAATATATTGGCGATTCATCACTTGATATTTTATTAATCAATACCATCGCTCCTATCCTTTTTGCATATGGCAAAAAATCAGACCAAGAATCATATTGCGATAGAGCACTGAATCTATTAGAGGCTATAAAACCAGAACAAAACTCCATCGTGAAGGAGTTTGAAGAAGCAGGCGTGGAGGTCAATAATGCTTTCGATTCGCAAGCACTCATTCAGCTTCGCAAAGAATATTGCAATAATAGAAAATGCCTATACTGCAAGATAGGATATAAGGTGCTATCAGGCTGAGTAAAAGCACTAAACATGATGATTAATAGTGTATTTCCATTTTTTTATAATACTATAAAATAAAAACAACATAATTCGTTGTACTTTTGTCACATAATAAATGTTTTACAAATTAGTTTGATATAGATGTTGAAATATTCAAAATACATAATTTCACTTTCAATAATTGTAGGTCTGGTATATTTTCTTGTTTCATGTGCTAATATAGCTTCACCTACTGGAGGCTTATATGACGAAGCACCCCCTCGTATGCTTAAATCTAATCCTAATAATAATGCCCTTAATGTAAATAAGAAAATTATTGAAATAGAGTTTGATGAGAATATAAAGATTGAAAAGCCAGCTGAGAAAGTAATAATTACACCACCTCAAATAAGTTTGCCAATTATTAAGTCTATCGGCAAAAAGGCTATAGTGGAGTTGGAGGATGATCTTTTAGATAATACAACCTATACGATAGATTTTACCGATGCTATTGTGGATAACAATGAGGGCAACCCTTTAGAAAACTTCTCATTAGCTTTTTCAACAGGCAATGTACTCGATACTTTGGCTGTGTCAGGCACTGTATTGTCAGCAGAAAATCTGGAGCCTGCACAAGGCATATATGTAGGTATGCACTCTAATCTTGAGGACACCGCTTTTACGCGAGTACCATTTGAGAAAATATCAAGAACGGACTCTCGTGGTAGATTTACTGTGAGAGGTCTTGCGGCGGGCAAGTATAATATATTTGCACTAAAGGATGATAACCGTGATTATAAGTATGACAGTCCGTTAGAGACTATTGCTTTTCTTGACTCTATTATTGTGCCGTCTTCGATGCCAGCAGTACGCCAGGATACAATATTCAAGGATAGTGTGACGGTTGATAGCATAAAGACAATTGATTACACTCGTTTTATGCCTGATGATCTGCTCCTAAGATCTTTCCAATCTGGTTTCAAAAGAAAATATCGGGAAAAACATGAGCGAACTATAAGAGAGAAGCTGATGGTTTACTTCGCTGCTCCATCACAGATTCCTTCATTCAAACTTATCACACCCACGAGAGCGGACAGTAGTTGGTATGTAATTGAAAAAAGTAAGGGCAATGATACTATTTCGCTATGGATTACAGATTCTCTTATCTATAAACAAGATACAATTATGTTGAAGATGGATTATCTTAAAACAGATACGCTAAATCGTGATATAATAGAGACCGACACGTTGAGGTTTTTGTATAAGGAGCCACGATTGAGCCGCAAAGAGAAGAAAAAGGAGAAAGAGGATGAAGAGAAAGAAGAAATTAAGTTTTTGAATGTAACCCAAACTATTAAATCGGCACATGAAGTGTATGCTCCCATTTATATTGATTTTGAGCATCCAGTTATTGATTTCGACTCATCTAAAGTGTTTTTAGAACATGAAAAAGATTCAGTATTCACTTCTGTTCCTTTCAAATTTTCTACTGATAGTATAAACCCACGCAAGTTCAAGATTGAACATAAATGGGAACCAGGAGATAAATACAAATTCAAAATAGACTCTGCCTCTGTTCATAGTATCTATGGTTTGTTTAATGATAAGATAGATCAGTCATTTGGGATAAAAACACTCGACCAATATGGTAATCTTCTTTTTGCTATTCATGGCTTGCCCGATAGCGTAGTCTCGTATGTGGAGCTGTTAGATCAAGCGGATAAACCTTTTAGAAAAGTGCGTGTCAAAAACAACGAAGCTCTTATTTTTGATATAGATCCAGGTAAAATATATGCTCGCCTATTTATTGATGAAAATGGTGATGGAGAATGGACAACAGGCAATTATGACAAAAAACGACAACCCGAAATGGTGTATTATTATCCTAAACCTTACGAGATAAGAGCTTACACAGATCACGAAGAGGATTGGAATTTACTATCATTGCCTTTGGATAAGCAAAAGCCAGTAGATATTTTGAAGAATAAGCCTGAGGAGAAAAAGAAGCGCAATCTGAATGAAGAGAGAGGCAGACAAGGGCAACAGAGAGGGCAGCAACAAAGAAGTGCTCCAGCATCACAACCTCGGATGGGAACTGGAGGAGCTGGTATGCAGCCCGCAGGGAGACGATAATGTCTTTATGAACTTAAAACTATGTGAGTTATGATTAGAGTCAATAGATTGTTTTTTACTATTATATTGTTTGCGATTACTTTTGGTGCAAATGCTCAATGTAAAATATTGAATACTTCATTTAAGAGTGGAGAGCATATAACATATGATTTATACTTTAGCTATGGATTGATAAACTCTAAAGCTGGAGTGGGGCATATGCGTACTGAAATGGTTGACTATAAGGGTGCGAGTGCATACAACATTCGTATGCAAATGAATACTTCAGGTATTGTGGGTAGTTTCTATTCGGTTAACGATACTTTAGTATCCTATATTGATATGGATTTACGCCCTTTGCTATTTACCAAAAATGCTTACGAGGGAAAAGATTACTCGAAAGAAGTTCAAACTTTTACTTATAGCGATAAAGGTGTAAAGGTTAGAACAAATAGAGTATATAATGGTCAGAAAAAATTTGACAAAACACTCCATACCGAAAACTGTACTTATGATTACTTGTCAGTATTGCCTCTAATCCGTAATATGGATTATACTGGAATGAAAGCGGGGGACTCAAAGCATATTCAGTTTATTGCGGGCAGAGATATAGTGAATATGGCGGTAAACTATGGTGGCAAAACTCGTGTAAAAGCAAACAATGGCAAAACATATGATGCAATTCAGATTTCACTGACTATATATGACAAGGCTTTTAAGAATCAAAAAGAGGCTATCAGTGCAACCCTTACAGATGATGGTAATAGAGTGCCTATTGTTATAAATACTCATCTAAGGGTGGGCGTGGTGCGTGCAGTGCTGAGTGATGTTACTGGGCTTAGGAACTAATCAAATTACAATATTTATTATTAATTAGAATGAACAGACAGTTATTTATTCTTACGACATTGTTTTTGGTCTTCTTGTTTGGAAACAACGAGACTTCCCATGGGCAGACACCAAGTGACCCCGTCGTTTTTATTTCCGAACTTAAGATTGTTGAGGCTAAGGTTGATGATGCAATTGATTTGCTTTCAGAATTGCAACTTGAGACACTTGATAAAGAAGAGGGGTGTGCTATATATGATGTGATGCTGAGTGATGAGGATGCTACAAAGGTATTTATTTATGAAAGCTACGAAAGTGAAATGGCTTATAACAAACATCTTAAAAGCAAGCACTACACTGACTTATTTGTCAAGAAAATAAAGCCAATGCTTAAAGAGTCAAAGACAACTAAGGTGTTTCTCCTTAACTTTGAAGGTGGATACTCGGATGGAGAAATATAGGATGTAGATGTGTTTTAGAATTTGAAAGGGTAGTTATTATAGCTACCCTTTTTTGTT
>CAZNRT010000066.1:0-10947 GCA_964575445.1 uncultured Proteiniphilum sp.
TCACACATTAGCTTGTGCATATGAAGCAATTTTTCTTTAGATATCGCTTGGTTCTGTTCTTTTTTAGATTTTGCCATAATGTATATTTAGTTGAAATATTTTCAATTGTATTATTAGTCTTATTTGGTTTACTACAATAACATATTCTATTGATAATTGTTTAACACAAATCTATCTATTTAGCCAAATATGAATATTGAATAGACATAAAGATATTAATATTATTGCTTATTTGTTTAATAAATTTGATTCTACAAAGTTATCTACAATTATTTCAAATCACAAGCGATTAAGCATAATTAACCTCGCCATCTATCTGATATTGAAATAGTTATATACGACAACTATGTGCTATAATATATATCTATTTTGATTTTGGGTATTATCGAGTATAATAAAAGGTGCAACAAAATAAAAGGATGACCCCAATCAAGCGATCATCCTTATTATACATACTATATGTTAATACCTTATTTGTAGCTCTCTTTCACAAAATCGGCATCTATTAAGAAGTTGTAGCTCTCCTCTACTCCCTCAAGTGGAGTTCCAGTATATCTTTCCACCTCCACTATATTATATTTAGCACCTGATTTTGCTATATTATTGAAAATATTCGCAAAGTCAACCTTGCCACTTTTGCCCAATTCTTTCTCATCTTTAAGATGCAAAAGTTCAAAGCGACCTGGATAGTTATTGAAATATTCTACTGGGTCTTTCCCACCTTCAACTACCCAATATACATCCATTTGAAAAAACACTTTGTTGGGGTCAGTATTTTTCAACATATAATCATACATTATCTCTCCCTCAATCTCAGTAAATTCAAAATTATGATTGTGGTATCCAAACTTCAAGCCTGCAGCATTACATATCTCCCCAATTTTGTTATAATAATCACAATATGCTTGTAGAGTTTCAAGATTAGTAGGAGTTGTCATCCAAGGAAATACAATATACTTCATTCCAGCATCCAAGTGAGCCTGAATAGCAGTATCCCACCATGACCACACAGCATCCCAATCAGTATCGGCAGGATTTTCAGCTAATGGATAAGACGCATGAGAAGATAATACCTCCATTCCAGCATCTTCTATAGATTTTTTGAAATCTGCTGGGTCTAAATCATAAAACTTACCATGGTTGTATCCCGCTGCCTCAACACCTGTATATCCAATCTCTGCCAATTTATTAATGGTTTCTTGATAAAACCCTTTAATATCATCACGCACAGAATAAAGTTGAATATAAATATCTTTTTTTGCTTTAGCAGGCTCTTCTTTCTTGCCCTGAGTGCATGAGGGCACTAACATCAAAACACTTAATAAAAGTGCTATCGAATAAATAGATTTCTTTTTCATTTTGAAGTTCAAATAAAAAAAGAATATTCCAAAAACAATTTCAAGAATATTCTTTAGAATTAATACATTTGTCTTAGTCTAAAACTTTGATTTTAATACTACGGAACCAAACATCATCACCGTGATCTTGGAAGCCAATGTAGCCCTCTCTATTTTCTCCACCACAATTGTTTAGTAACTCAAATGCCAAAGGCCATTTTTTTTCGCTAAACTTACTTGCTTGAAGCATATCTGTCCATTGCTGTGTCCACAAGTGATATTCCACAACATTCTCATCATTTTGATTATGAACTACAGTACCTTGGTAAACCATAATCTTACCTTTATTCCACTCACCAAAAGGTTTTTGATTTTGTGGCACGGCAGGAATCATATCATATAGAGATGCTGACTGACGATTATTATCTTTGCCAAGCTTAGCATCAGGATGATTGGCATTGTCTAATATTTGATATTCTGGAGATGAAATATAGATTGGCTCTATTCTAACATTTCCATTCTCATCCGTTGTAGCCACCTCTTGTGCCAAATAAAATATACCTGAGTTACCTCCTTTAGAAACCTTCCATTCAAATTCTAATTCAAAGTTTTTAAATTTGTGAGCAAAAATGATATCACCCCCATCACCATCCTGTGCCTCTCCACCACCAGTTCCATTAAACTTTATTGCACCATCATCAATAGTCCATTTAGATGGCACACTCTCTTTTCCATAACCTCTCCATCCTTTAAAATCTTTTCCATCAAAGATTGTAATAAAGCCATAGGCATCTTTTTCAAACTCTGATAAGTCCACCTGAGGGCTCTCCATAACTATATATTCAGGAACATTATTTTCCATAGCTTCTTTATTATCATTTCCATTTGTTTTCTTTGCATTGCCTGCACAAGATATCAAAGAGGCTGAAACCAATAAACATGCAAATGTGTAAAATACTTTTCTCATACTATTTTTTGATTTTATTTTTTTATATAGGTGGCTACTACACTCAGTAGCCACCATCTTATTAAATATGAAGTCTAATAAAATATACTAAGGCATATCAGGAAGTTTCCAACCATTTTTATATGTATGCTTAATTAATTCAGCTGCAAATGCGTTAGCATCAACTGGTTCTGTAAGTGTTTTATCAAACGTTGGGTGACCATCAGTAATCTTAAATCCATCTTCAACGATAGATCTAATCTTAGCATCCGAAGGAATATTAGTAAACTTCATGTTCTCGCCATCCCAATGTAGCTCTTGATTCAAGTTCTGCAACCTTACTCCCAATACTCCCATCACCACCATTTCATTGAATGGACCAGCTTCTGAGAATGGGGATGCCGTTTCCACTCTATTGTCAGGACTTTCCATACAAGCACGCACCCAATCCATCTCGTGAGAAAGCGTAACTTCACGTTGAGTTTTTGGAGATACAGGGGTTCTTCCAGACAACAACCATGGATTTACACCATAACAACCACAAATCAATGTATCCTTAGTTCCATAGAAAATAGCACCACCACCTTGGTCATTTAGGCTTTTGCCTGCTGGCATACCATCAGGACGGAAAGGAATCAAGCCACCATCATACCAGTTCACCTCTACTTCAGGCATCGAAACCTTTGGCAAATTGTCTCTTTTGGGGAACACATACTTTACCATCTGCGCTGAAGGGGCACTATCATTTAGCAACATAGTAGATGTACCCTGCACTTTGGAAGGATATCCCAAGTTGAGCCCTTTAAACACTGGATGAAGAATATGGCATGCCATATCACCAAGAGCACCAGTACCAAAATCCCACCAGCCACGCCAATTCCATGGATGATATATCTCATTAAAAGGACGCTTGGATGCAGGTCCAATAAACAAATCCCAATCTAACGTCTTAGGAATTTTATCAGCTTTTTTAGGAGTCATCAAACCCTGTGGCCAGATTGGTCTGTCGGTAAATGTATCCACTTTAACCACTTCACCAATCACTCCATCACGAATCCAATCAATGACCTGTCTAACACCAGGACCAGACGATCCCTGATTACCCATACTTGTTGCAACCCTATGTTTTGCAGCTAACTTTGTTAACAATCTTGACTCATAGACACTATGCGTTAATGGTTTTTCCACATACACGTGCTTACCCATTGTCATAGCATCAGCAGCAATAATAGCGTGAGTATGGTCGGCAGTTGCCACCATTACACCATCAATACTACTTCCTAGCTCATCAAACATTTTACGATAATCATAGTATCTCTTTGCATTTGGGAAATGATTAAAAGTGTTCTGGCTATACTTCCAGTCAACATCGGCAAGACCAATAATGTTTTGGCTCTCCATATTCTTCAATACGCCTGAACCTCTACCTCCTACTCCTACCCCTACAATGTTTAGTTTATCACTAGGAGCAGTGTAGCCCATGCTTTTTCCAAGTACCGTTGATGGTACTACGGTTAGTCCTACTGCGGCTGTTGCGCCCGCTTGGAGAAACCTTCTTCTTGACATTTTTGATGACATACTTTATATTTTAGATTAAAAAATGGTAACAGCTATTTAATGTTTTATCTTCTTGCCGTAAAAATAGCTATTTAATATGAATTTAAAAAAAAAACTATAACTAATCTACAATAATCTAATATTTTCATCCATTGAGCTATGCAAATCCAATCTATATCCCTAATATCATTCTCTAAACATATAACAATCAAAAACCGATTAAAGCCAAAATAATGCTTCAATCGGTCTCCTTCGATTACATATTTATTTAATCAATTATTGAGCATTTCAAAAATAATATTGTAGCCCTATTGATGCTTGGCTTCCTTTAGGACCCTTATTATTTATAAACAGATCCATTGGCGAGTATGTTGCAAACACTCCATAGTCGCCAAAGCCCGATTGAACGATGAAATCAAAACTCACAGGGCGAATATTTAAATCTCTTGGCATCTTTTGTTTCCTTTTCTTTCCATCCTCATTAAACCACACTTTTGATGATGAAGCAGTCTTCACCTTACCCACAACCCCCGCATTAATAAAAAAGTTAGCAGTACCTCTACCCAGAGAATTGTACTCCAAAAGAAATGGAATAGTGAGATATGTAAAATGTAGTCGCGACGTTTTATAATCTTTTCCAAGCTCCGTTGTTGCAATCACCGATTTATAATCCACAACCTCTATTGCCTTGTTTGTCTGCAAGTGGATAGAATTAAACTGAATCCCCATACCAAGCACAATCCGCATATTATTAATGCCAATACCACATGTTGCCTCTCCAAAGTTCAAGTTGTACTGTAGCGAGCTGCCAGCATTCACCACAGATGCCAGCTCACCATCAAAGTTCATTTGTTCTGGAAGATTTGAAAACCCTACACCAATGCCACTCCAGTGTGGACTAAAGCTTCTTGGTTTTTTTGGTCTGAATACATCAGGTATTGAAATCTCAAACCTATTATCATACTCTCGCTCCATTATCCTTTTGTCATCAATCACTGCTTCATAAACCATTTCATTTCTTATAGTATCTCCATTTTCATTTGTTTGATACACAATGATAGACAACTCACTATCTTTATCACTAATCTCGATAGTCTTATTCTTATACTGAAATATTGTGTCGTTAGAAAATGAGCTCATTGCCAATAATGGCATCAGTGATAAAGCGAAAGCCGCAATAAATGTAATTCTTTTCATGTGATATGTTTTTTGTTAGTTATACTTTGAGTTATAGTAAATATCGTATTCTTATTTCTTCTTTTTCAAGAAAAGTGTGTCAATTATCTCCTCCGAGTCATCACCGCCCTCCATATATATTAATGTAGCCTTGTGATTAGTATCAACTTTAAATAATATATAGCAGATAATCTCCTCATTATCACCTCTCAGCTGGTAGTAGCCCGATGAGACAACACCATTCGCCACAATCTCCTTTGTTTTATAAGCATCTTTTTTGTCTGCCTCCAAACTCTCCTGAATTTCATTAAATATTGTTTTGTCATAATTGATAGTAAGACTCCTATATTTATTGAGTCTATAATTCTTTAATTCTTTAGACTTACCCGAAAGCACAACCATGACAGCCCCTTTTTGCTTTCCATATTTCTCGAATATGGAGTTTATCTTTAGATTTTCCTGAGCATACATCATTGTCGATACAAACATTGCCAACATCAACAATAGCATTCTGAAATATTTATGTCTTAATCTCATATCATTGTATTTATAAATCACCATCGATTATTATTCAAACATTGCACCCAACTGTTGCTCCATAATATTGTCATATGAAATAACATTTTCAAATGATGCCTCAAAGTAATTACTAACAACTTCAGGATTAGAAATTTTCTTACCATCTACCCATACATAACTATCTGGTTTACGGTTATTGATATATCCAAATAGCAGAAACACACCAAGAACTAAAGATGCCGCAACAGACGAAATGGAAGTTATCAGTTTTCTTATTCTCAATCTTTTATCCTCTGCGATGGATTCATTGCGCTTTATTTCATCCAAAACCCTCATTGCCTCTGCCTCATCAGACATATAGCAAAACAGTGGTTGCAAGTATCTATGCTCTGGAGCCACATTATTTATATTTTGAAAATATTCCCGAAGCATCTTCTCATCCTCAACAGAACTCACCCCCTCAAAATATCTCTCAACTATTTCTTGTATATTCATAAATCAAACCTCCCATTTTTTTGATATGCCACCAATAATTCACGTAGTCGTTTTCGAGCTCTTGACAAGTTGTTTCTTACCGACTCACCATTTATTCCCACTATTGATGTGATCTCTTCAGTTTCATATCCTTCAATATCCTTTAGATGCAATACTTGCTGCTGTAGTGGCGGTAGCATATTGATAACATTTCTTATATGTCTCTGAATTTCCTTACCTTCGAGCATTCTGTCAGGCATATCATCATTACTACTATCAATTTTCAAAAGCTCATCATCTCCCAATTCATTGCGTTGACCTCTAACCCTATCTATGCTTAAGTTTTTTGTCATCGTCACACACAACGCTTTCACATTATTATATTGCTCCATATCATTACGCATATGCCAGATCCTAAGGCACACCTCCTGCACCACATCTTCAGCATCATCCATATTGCGTATTATTCTATTAGAAATAGATAATAGCTTGGGACGCATCTCAATCACTATATTTTTATATTCGGCAATATCCATACTCTATATACATGACGATGCTCATGCTACAAACGTATCATTGAAAAACGAGAAATTTATATTTTATGATTTTTGGGCATGTATTCTATTGATTCTAAATGGTATTAGATATGTTATATCAATAGATTATCTCATTATTTTCATCCCAACCCACACCGCAGCAATGCTTATCACCACACTCGATAGCACATAAGCCAATAAAAGCCCCCATTGATTGAGCTCAATAAGGCGAAGATTCTCAAAAGCAAAAGTAGAAAAGGTGGTATATCCACCACAAAAACCAACGATAAATAGCAAACGAAAAGTTTGATTGCTGGGCTGATGTGCAAGCATCCAACCCGAAAGAATGCCTATAAGTAAACTACCAATAATGTTTACTGCTAATGTTCCAAGAAATATTAGATTGCCAGATACAAATCTTATCACCAACTTGGAGGTAAGATAACGGAGAGCACTGCCAAGCCCTCCGCCTAATGCAATATATAGAAGATCTTTAATCATTAGCAATCACCTCTTTGATAGTCTCGTTGGTAATATAAAAGAGAAAGCCTTTCACCTTATCATAGCCCATCTCTTTTATCAATTTCATATAATGTTTCACCTGTCTCACGTACTTAGCATCCTCAATTTCTCCAAATTTGTAATCTACCACTATCACCTCATCATCACCAATCATCACTCTGTCGGGTCTGCTAAAGCCAAACTTAGGATGTAATATCTGAGTTTCATTTACCACCCTATATTTTCCCGAATACCAATCAGCAGCTTCACCAATCGATAAAACAGTGTTCAAACGCTGTTTTATCTCCTCTTTTTTGTCAAGTTCTATCTCGCCCGACATATATTTTGCTTCCACCGCCTCGTTCACGTCATCCAATGTTTCCACTTCGCTAATTATCTCGTGCATCAATGTTCCATAAGCTCGGCTACCATCATCAGAGAAAAATCCGCTAAAGTTTAGTCGCAATTTCAATCTATTATCAAAAGGGATAGATTGCCACATTGATGATTCAAAAATGGGTGCTATTTTTTCTTTATTATCCGTCTCTATATTAGAGCCCCGCCCCATTTCAAAGAGCCCATTGTCAGCATCAAAGCTATTATTAAGATTGACAATATTGTCTATCTCTCCCCCCATCCCAAAAATATTCCAAAGCAATGAAGCAACATTTTTGATTCCACCAGTTGACGATTTAGATTTTGTTGGCTTCGGTTTGGGTGCAAAAGCCACTATCCTATTCTTGGCACGAGTGAAGGCAACATACAATAGATTAAGATTATCAATATATGTATAGAGTTTTTCTTCTTGATATTCGTTGTTAAAGATAGTCTCATTGAGTGAAGGAGAATACGCAAGAGGCACAGCATCCAACATGTCAAATGGCGCAACCAAAGGTTTACACCACAATATGGGACCCCTATTTGCTCTATGATCTATCTCCCAACCCAAGAAGGGTAATATCACAGCATTAAAACCCAATCCTTTTGATTTGTGTATAGTCATCAGTCTAATAGCATCCTGATTGTCAGGCGAAAAGAGGGTCTTACGGCATCCACTTTCTTCCCACCACTCGATGAAATCTCCCACATTAGATGAAGATTCAGTGCTAAACTTTAGCACTATATCCAAGAAGGCTTGCACATATACATTCTCTTTCTCATCTAATACATCCCTGTGCATAGAAAAGAATGCCTCAACCATCTCGTAAAATGGGAGAGTTGATATTTGATTCAACTCATCTTTTGTCTCCTCAGGAAAATCTTGTTCGCTACTTTCAAAATAATCTAATAAAGCCCTTTCAGGAGAAAGATTTCTATGAAACCTATTATACTCATACACCGCAAGCATACGCTTGGTGTCGTCCTTCCGATTTTTAAAATGCTTTATAAGTGATACAGCCGCCCTCACGCTCTGCGCATTACCGATTATGAGAGCCTCGTTAGATATTAGGTCATAACGATATTTTGAATCAACATTTTCTTCTTTATATTTTAATAAATGCTCTGCAATAGCAATTGCCTCCGAATTAGTTCTCACCAAAATTGCGATATCCTTTAGCGCAAAACCCTGATCTTGCAATGATTCTATCTCCTTTGGCAAACTATTTAGCACCTGACTTTGCCACTTATCCTCCTCATCATCAGTATCAATAAATGATATCTTTATATGCCCCAAGTCGTTATCTTTTTTCTTAGGCACAAGTTGATACACATGCTGATATGCATCAATTATCTTGTGTTCGGCATCCACCTCTTGTCCCAATGAGCTATAATACTCAGCCTGAAGCATACGAGAGGCATTGTGAAAAACAGAATTATTGAACTTCACAATATTGGCATCACTGCGCCAATTGGTATCCAACACCTCATTAGAGATATAATTATCATCAAAGCTCTTAGGAATTTCATGTTCAAGTAGCCCCCAGTCCGAGTTTCTCCAACGATAGATACTTTGCTTCACATCACCCACAATGAGATTAAACTTACCGTTAGACAGGCTCTCCTCTATCAATGGCTTGAAGTTTTGCCACTGCATAGATGATGTATCCTGAAACTCATCAATCATAAAGTTTATGATTTGTGTGCCCGTTTTTTCATAAATAAAAGGAGCATCACTGTCAGCAATAATTTTGTTAAGTAGCTCTGTGGTGTCCGACAAGAAGAGGGTGTTATTATCTTTCTGAAAAATCTTCAATCTATTATTTACATCATCCAGAATGCCAAGAGTATAAAAGTTTCTCAATATGCTTTTTGCACTATTATAGTGTAGCATATCAGAGCTGTGAGCTATCACTTGCTTCACACATTCGTTGAGCCCTGCGTGATATGCCTCTCTAAGTTCATGCAATTTTGTTGTTTTTGCACTTGCCCAATTGTCTATATTATCCTCGAAGGTGCTTACTCTATTAGCAGGCAATTCAAAATTCTTGTTAGCCCATTTAGCAAAAATCAATAAGCCCGAGGTAGTTCCATATTTAAAATCTCCAATGTCTAATCCATATTGCGACATTATCGAAATCGCTCGTGCGCCAATCTCCTTTGCCTCATTTTCCCAGGCTCTCGTTATCTTTGTCAAAGTAGCTCTATATTCTTTTAGATGCTTCTTATCTTCAATCTGCTCTTTATTTCCAGTCGATAGCAATTTGTATTTTTCGTTAAACAATTGCTTAGCCAATTGCCCAATATTGTCTTTGACATCCCAGCCCTTGCCATCTTCTATTTGGCTCCTCATATAATCGTGAATCCACCCCAGCAAGTCTTTATTTTGGGGTTTATCGAGCTCCGATATCATCAAATCAATGATTTGTGCAAGCACGGCATTTTGGTCAAGTTCTATCTTATAACCACCCGATAGCCCCATTTCGCGAGCAAAAGCTCTCATGGTTTGCTGAAAAAACTTATCAATAGTACTTATTGAAAATGAAGAGTAATCATGAAGTATATTTTCGAGAATATTTCGTGCTTTGGCTTTAATCTGCTCGTCAGAAAGCTTAAACTCAGACTGCAACCTCTTGTGGTAGTCAGATTCACTACTAAGAGTCAATGTATGTAACTCTTCCACAATACGGGTCTTCATCTCATCAGTAGCCTTGTTGGTAAAAGTTACTGCAAGAATATACTTATACTGATTGTCAGCCGAAAACAGTAGCCTAAGATACTCGCCTGTTAGCCTATGCGTTTTTCCCGAGCCAGCCGAAGCCTTTATCAATAATAGTTTTTCGGTATCAAATGGTTCGTGATTTTGCATACCCCTCCTTTTGAAGAATTTCGAGCACTTTCTGCCTATTATCGCCCTGAACAATTATTTCTCCATCTTTGGCAGAACCACCTACTCCACATTTTGACTTCAGCAATTTGCCCAACTCTTCCAAATCATCTTCACTGCCAGCAAATCCCGTAATCAGAGTCACAGCCTTTCCCTTTCTATTGCGTTTGTCTAAACTAATGCGCAACATTTGCTTTTCCTTTGGAATAGTTTCAACATTATCATCATCGCCCTCATTAAAATGATAGTCGGGATTTGTTGAATACACAATGTTTAATCGTTTCTTCCAATCGTTCATCTTCTCAATATTTTTTTATCTATTATAAGCACGAAGATACAATTAATCGGTGAATTATGGTGATTCGATTGATGTTCGATGGTAATTCAATTGATATTCGATGGTGATTAAATTGATATTCAATTGATATTCGATGGTGATTAAATTGATGATTGAATGGTGATTGAATGATGATCGAATGGTGTTTGAATGGTGATTGTTGTTGTTGTAGAGACAATTCATGAATTGTCTTTACATGAATTGTCTTTACATGAATTGTCTCTACATGAATTGTCTCTACTACTACATGAATTGTCTTTGCGATTAACGTTCAATGATTGCAATAAAAAATATTTCAC
>CAZNRT010000066.1:11047-15414 GCA_964575445.1 uncultured Proteiniphilum sp.
TACATGAATTGTCTTTGCGATTAACGTTCAATGATTGCAATAAAAAATATTTCACTACCTTCGCACAAAAAATTTCAATATATGGAAGTAAGTTCAATGTTTTGGGTTGGGTTTTTCATTTTAGTTCTTATTTTGTTGGCACTCGACTTGTTTGTCTTCAACAAAAAAGACGACGTCATCAATGTCAAAAAGGCACTGTGGCTCAGTCTCTTTTGGATATCTCTCGCACTATTATTTAATGTAGGCATCTACTTTGCATTTGGCAAAGAGAATGCCGTAGATTTCTTCACCGCCTATTTGATTGAGAAATCGTTGAGCGTTGACAATCTCTTCGTCTTCATTCTTGTTTTCAGTGCATTCAAAATAAAAGACGAATATCAGCACAGTGTGCTCTTTTGGGGAGTTTTGGGTGCAATAGTATTTAGGGCATTCTTTATTTTTGCGGGGGTAGCCCTTATAGACAAGTTCTCGTGGATAATGTACATCTTTGGCGCATTTCTGCTGTTCACTGGTATAAGGATGATAGCCGACGAGTTCAAAGCAGCAAAAGCCAAAGAGGGCGAAGAGCACAAGACTAAGGATATGAGCGACAGTTGGCTTACTCGTGGCATCAAAAAGATTATACCAATAACTGACGACTTGTCTGAGCTCAAATATTTCAAAAGAATAGACCACAAGCTCTACGCCACACCACTCTTTTTGGCAGTATTGGTAGTTGAATTTACCGACCTCATATTTGCTGTCGATTCCATCCCAGCGGTATTGTCTGTATCCACCAACACATTTATTATATACACATCCAATATTTTTGCAATCTTAGGGCTTCGCTCGCTCTACTTTGCGTTACGTGGCTTCATGAGTCTATTTCATTATCTCAAATATGCACTCAGCTTCATCCTTCTTTTTATCGGCTTCAAGCTCATCATCAATCACCATGCACATGTGTCTGATTGGGAGTTTAAGATTGCCAACACCACTTCGCTAATAGTTATCGGTGGGCTACTAACTGTCTCTATTTTAGCTTCGATGGTTAGGACAAGAAGATTGAAGGGATAGAGAGGAAAACTATAACAATAGGAGACGCACCACAGTGTGTGTGTCACTATTGTTGTTTGTGTATCATTTACTCTTCACCAATTCTTCAGCAATCATTTCCGCCTGTTTCAACACTATTTCGGTTGCCAACTTTTGCATATCGGGAGGATAACCAAACCTCCTTAGCGTACGCTTAACCACCACCTTCAGCTTTGCCTTCACGCTCTCTTTTATTGTCCAATCAATAGAAGCATTTTGCCGAATGGCTTCGGTAAGTACCACCGCAAGCTCTCTCAGCTTATCTTTTTGCATCACCTCTATTGCGCTATCATTATTTGCCACAGCAGTATAAAACGCATATTCAAAATCTGTCAACCCCATATTTGCTGGCTCATCATCCATCTCCACAATATCCTTGCTCAGACTGATAAGCTCTTCGATAACTTCAGCAGCAGTCAATATCTTATTATGATATTTCTTTATAGCATTTTCGAGCATCTCCATCAGAGACTTAGACTTTACAAGATTGATTTTGGCTCTCGACTTTATTTCATCATTCAGCAGTTTTTTCAACACCTCTAAGGCAACATTCTTATGCTCCATTCCCTTCAGTTCTAATAGAAACTCTTCGGAAAGTATAGAGATATTGGGCTTTTTCAATCCTGCAGCATCAAAAACATCAATCACCTGTTCCGATACCAACGCCTTATCAATCACCTGCCTGATGGTTGTCTCTATTTCCTCGTCTGATTTACCATGACCCGTTCTTTCAAATTTAGCTAAACGTGCCTTCACAGCTTGAAAAAATGACACCTTCTCTTTCGCATCCATAGCCTGATCGTGAGGTATAGCAATAGCAAATGATTTTGACAAAGCAATAACCTCATTTATAAAACGCTTTTTACCATCTTCAATACCCAATATATGATCTTCAGCTGCTAAGATTGTGGAAAGCTTGGTAGAGGTATTTGCCTCAAAATAGCTTTCATAATCAAAGCCATGAAGCATCTGCGACACCACCTCAAGCTTTTCAAGCATCAAACTCACCGCTTGCTCTTGCAATATAGTGGGGTCACCCTTGCCACCAGCATCAGAATAAAAAGAAAGAGCTTTCTTCAAATCGGAAGCTATACCCAAATAATCCACAATCAAGCCTCCAGGCTTATCTTTATACACACGGTTTACTCTTGCAATAGCCTGCATAAGATTGTGCCCTTTCATTGGCTTGTCAATATATAATGTGTGCATGCTTGGTGCATCAAACCCAGTGAGCCACATATCCCTTACTATTACCAGCTTCAACACATCATCGGGGCTCTTCATCCTTTCTGCCAACACTCTCCTATGATCCTTAGTGGTATGATGCTTGGCTATCTTAGCCCCATCAGAAGATACCGAGGTCATAACCACCTTGATTGCACCATCGACCAAATTGTCAGAGTGCCATTCTGGTCTCAACTTTATGATAGCCTCATACAAATCTACTGCTATACGACGGCTCATAGCCACTATCATTCCCTTACCTTCAAAAACTGATTGACGAGTTTCAAAATGAGCTACAATATCTGTTGCAATTTGGCTAACACGGTTTTCACTACCCACCAATGCCTCCAATTGCGTCCATTTAGCTTTGGCTCGTTGAGTATCCGACAATTCATCTTGTCCCAATTCATCATCTAAGTTATCAACCAATTGCCTGCCCTCATCGCTTAGGTTCACCTTTGCAAGGCGACTTTCATAATAGATACGAACCGTGGCACCATCCTCCACCGCTTGCGCAATATCATAAACATCTACATAATTACCAAACACTGCAGGCGTATTTACATCCGTGCTTTCTATTGGAGTTCCTGTAAATCCTAAGTAGGTGGCATTTGGTAGGGCATCACGCATATATTTGGCAAATCCATAAACAATTTTCTTGCCAATTACATTTCCTTTAGCATCTTTGTCATCAATTGTTTTTGCCTTAAATCCATATTGAGTGCGGTGTGCCTCATCGGCTATCACCACTATATTTTCTCTATCAGAAAGCATTTCATATACGGCAGGAGCTGAAGAATCTCCATTAGTATCGGGCTGAAACTTTTGAATAGTGGTAAACACCACACCCCCTGATGAAACTCGCAGCAGCTCTTTCAAGTGGCTTACATCTTCTGCCTGAACGGGGTCTTGTCTCAACAGTTGCTTTGAAGAGGCAAATGTGTCAAACAGTTGGTCGTCCAAATCATTGCGATCAGTAATCACTACAATTGTTGGGTTACTCATCTTTAATACCAACTTGCCTGCATAAAAAACCATTGACAAAGATTTGCCACTTCCCTGAGTGTGCCACACTACTCCACCCTTTCTGTCGCCTATTGGCTGATTACTTACACCTACCAATCCATATGATTCGGGCGATTGCTTAATTGTATTTGCCAAGGGAGAGTTTGCAGCCCGAAGTGTTGACTCCACTGCTCTATTTACAGCATAATATTGATGATATGCTGCAAGTTTTTTCACCGTCTCGATGGTGATAATGCCTGACGAGTCTTCACGTCTTGTGTTTTCAAACACAATGAAATGCCTAATCAAATCTATCAACGTCTCTTTGTCAAGCATCCCTTTTATCAATGTCTCCAATTGACCAATGAGATTTGATGCCTCAACTTTGCCATCAGCAGTGCGCCACGCCATATATCGGCTATATCCTGCCGAAAGAGAGCCCGCCTTGGCATCCAAGCCATCCGATATCACCACAAAGCCATTGTATGTAAATAGCGATGGTATTACCGTTTTGTATGTCTCAATCTGATTATAAGCCGAGCGAATAGTAGTGTTTTCATCCACCGCACTCTTTAGCTCCACAACCACTAATGGAATACCATTCACAAAAATAATAATATCAGGACGCTTAGTGTTTCCATTTTCAACCACCGTAAACTGATTGGCAACCACAAAGTCATTATTATGTGGATTCTCAAAATCTATTAGCCACACCCTGTCGCCCCTATCCACTCCGCCTACGCGCCTCACCACGGGTATGCCCTCGGTCAATAATCGATGAAAAGATTCATTGTTTTTGATCAAATCGGGAGACGAAATACGCTGAATTTCCTTTATTACATCCCTCTGTGTAGATACTGGTATGTGTGGGTTAATAATATTCACTGCCTCCTCCAGCCTATCCATCAATATCACTTGCTCATAGCTTGCCCTATTAGCAATATTAATATTCCCAACACTATTGTCGGGTGCAATATCGGGCGCATATATATAATGATACCCCTGCTGTTGCAATAGCTCTATGGCTAATTGTTCTATGTGGTTTTCGGTAAGGTTGGTCATAT
>CAZNRT010000067.1:0-15286 GCA_964575445.1 uncultured Proteiniphilum sp.
ATTTTATAATATAGTTGAAGAGATAAAACGTGGTGGTAGGGATGTTGACTATATATCAGATTCGTTTATAGAGTCGGCAACAGTCGAAAATGGACTGATTCTAACCGCAGGTGGTGTTTCTTACAAGGCTCTTATAATGCCTTCAGCTAAATCTATTCCCGTTAGTACCGCTAATAAATTAATTAGCTTGGCTGAACAAGGTGCAAAAATAATTTTTGTTGATAATTATCCTGATGATGTTCCAGGATTCAATGATTTCGGAATACGAAAAGAAGAACTTTCTGGAATTATAAAGAAGTTTCCACAAGTAGATTTTGCTAAAACATCTATTAATAGTTTTGGTAAAGGCAATGTTCTTACAGGTTCTGATTTACACGAATTGTTTGAACTAACTGAGATAGCTCCTGAAACGTTTATTACAGACTACAATGGACAATCCATAAGACGCAAACATGATAAAGGTTGGCATTATTTTATGACAATGCTGTCAGACAATTCTATTGATGGCTGGATGCCGATTAGTGTTAAAGCCAAATCGTCAATGCTCTTCGACCCAATAACAGGCAATTCAGGTAAAGCTAAAGTTAGGACTAATAACGGGACTACTGAAGTGTATATGCAACTACTGCCAGGTGAATCAATAATACTTAAGACTTTTACTAACAAGGATATAAACTCTCCAAATTGGAGTTATTATCAATCTTCTAATCAACAAATTGAATTGAAAAACAACTGGACGCTCTCTTTCGTTGTCAGTGAGCCCCAGATAAATAAAACAATTCAAATAGATTCATTATATTCTTGGACTCATATTGATGAACCAAATTTTAATACGAATATGGGTACAGCCAAGTATAGCACAACATTTGCGATAGACAATATAGATGCAAATGAGTATCTTTTAAGTCTTGGTGATGTTAGAGAGAGTGCTCGTGTTTATATTAATAACAAAGAGGTTATAACACTGTTTTCAGTTCCATTCCAGGTGCACATAGGTCAATATATTAAGACGGGTGTTAACACTCTTGATATCGAAGTTACCAATCTACCCGCCAATCGTATCGCTGATTATGATAGAAGAGGTATTGAATGGCGAAAGTTTAATGAAATTAATTTTGTAGATGTGAATTACAAAAATACAAAGTATGATAATTGGGATATTATGCCATCTGGCTTATTAGGTCCAGTTGTAATTCAAGCTTTGTATTTGAAAGATTAGACAATATAGGATTATCGTAAAAAATTAATGCGCACTTAATAATACTTATTACGTGCGCATTGTTTTTAGATTAATGTTGTAGAAATTCAGAGGATTATATCTCAGTCAATCCAAGCGTCTCCTGTGCCAACGCTATCTCCTTCTTACTTCCCGTGTGCTTCCCTTCCACATCCGATAACTTCACGCACTCCTGCCATTGTTGCTTGTCAGTCATTTTACAACGGAATAGCTTCATTACAATGTTCATACCCGAAGTGCCGTTACCTACATCATTTGTGAGGTTGGTGCCAATGCCAAAGGTGGCACCAATGCGGTCTCCACAATAGTTTTTGATTTCGATAGCTTTATCAGCATTCAGGCTGTCGGAGAATACTATGTATTTATGTTTGGGATTTATGCGCAACTCCTCGTATCGTTGGATTGCTTTATCCACAAAGGTGAAAGCGTCGCCGCTATCCTGTCGCAAGCTGGTGAATAGGGCTGCATGTTTCTTGCTAAAGTTTTGCAGAAATACATCTGTGGTATATGTATCGGTGAGTACCGTTCCCAAGTCTCCATCATATACATTTATCCAGTTTTCCATCGACATGAAGTTAGCCATTTTGTATCCATATATGGAGCCGTGAAACTGTACCCACTCGTGGGGATGCGTTCCTGACACATTCAAATGGTGTTTGTATGCTAAATATACATTGCTTGTTCCGAAAAAAGATTCTCCTGCATGCTCTTTCATTAGCTTGGTGATTCGATCTTCAACATCGAAACTGAATCGGCGTCGCATACCAAAAAGTGAAAACACAACATCATTATTACGCATCTTTTCTGCCTTTTCGATGGCTGCCTCCTCCAAATATTTTAGATCAGGTGATTTCCCTGCCTCTCTGAAATATAGTTCTGATATGGTTGCCAATATTGGTGTTTCCCAAAGCGTTATTCGATAGAGGAATCCGCTTGCATTGACTTTCAGCTTTTTGTTTTCGAGTGTCACTTTCACCTCCGATGGGTCGAATCGATAGCCTTTCAGAAAGTCGATATATATTGGTGGCAGATAGGGTAATCTCTTTTTTATGAACTCTTCTTCGCCTTTAGTAAGGCTTAGTTCCGACATCTTTTGTAGCTCATCAATAAGCAATTTGTCAAATCCTTCGGGATAGTCATAGTCGCTTCTATCCACAAACTCGAACTCTCCGTATGCTCGTGGAAAAAGCTTTGAGTAGGCGTAGCTTGTTGTGAATTTATAAAGATCCGTGTCGAGTATGCTTTTTATAATTCCCATTACTTTGATTTCTGATTGTTTATTAGTAAACGTAGTTAAGCACTTTAAGTTCGGCTTTGGAACGCTTCGCTGTTAGAACGCTTCGCTGTTAGTACGCTTCGCTGTTAGTACGCTTCGCTGTTGGTACGCTTCGCTGTTGGTACGCTTCGCTGATAGTATGCCTTTGGCTGTTAGTATGCCTTTGGCTGTTAGTACGCCTTCGGCTGTTAGTCTATTGAATTACCATTGAATTACCATTGAATCTCAACTGAATTACTATTGAATTACCCCAGCACTTTCCTCAGCGAAGTCAAATTCCCCTCAGATGTTGCCTTCTTACCCTCAGGTGTGTACATCTGATTTATTCTATCGGCATAGGCTTCATAAACTTTATGCTTCACAATCTTCATAGTGGAGTTGACCATTCCGTTTTTCTCGGAGAATGGCTCTTCGATAATTGCAAAACCTGAGGGTAGCCAGCGATGAGGAAACATACTTTCAAATTCTCCACCCTTCAGATATCTGGCTATTTCTTTCTCAATTAATTTGGCAGCAGCAACAGGGTCTGTTGTCTCTTTGCTTATCTCCTTAGCATTCGGTACTATCAGTGCTGTGGTGTATGGTTTTTGATTGTTGTAAAGCACTATTTGGTCTATGATTGCCGATTTTGCCATAATAGATTCCTCAATTCCTTCGGGTGAGAATTTTTCACCATCATCGCTTATTAGTAGTGATTTGGTACGACCAAGTACATATAGATATCCATCTTGGTCTATGTATCCCATATCGCCAGTATGTAGCCATTCGTCAACAATAGTTTCGGCGGTTGCTTCAGGGTTTTTCCAATATCCTTTCATCACGTTGCCACCGCGGATAATGATTTCGCCCTTATTGCCTGTTGGTACTTCTTTTTTATTGTCATCTACAATTTTGATATCCATATGTGGGACAGGCTTGCCCGACGAGCCAAGTTTGTGAGCCTGTGGACTGTTGGCTGAGATAATAGGCGTGGCTTCCGATAATCCATAACCCTGATACATGGGGATGCCTATGGCATAAAAGAATCGTTGTAGTTCGATATCCAAAAGAGCTCCACCTCCAATAAAGAATTGCATATTGCTGGCAAATGACTGTCGCACTTTTGAGAAAATTATCTTGTCGTATAGCGAATACAATGGTTTTAGCCAAAACTTTGCTCCACCTCCCTTGTTGAATCCCTCTTTATTATATTCGTAAGCTACTTTAAGGGCTTTCTTGAAGAGGTTATGTGCTAACTCACCTTGTTTTTCAATTCCCGATTCTATATTCTTTCTGAAATTGGTGGCAAGTGCCGGCACGCTCATGATGAGGTGTGGATTTATCTCTTTGAGACTTTTGGGCACATTTCGCAACACCTCCATTGCTGATTTGCCCATTGCCACCGAAGCGATAGATGCTCCACATTTCATAAAAGCATAGATGCCAGCGGTATGTCCAAAGGAGTGGTCCCATGGAAGGATCAGTAGTTGACGAAAATGTGAGGGTATTCCATCTAAATGTTCCACGGCTTGCTCGGCATTGCACACATAGTTACCATGCGAAAGCATAATTCCTTTTGGATTGGCAGTGGTGCCAGAGGTGTACGAAATATTTGCAAGCGTGTCGGGTGTCAGTCTTGCAATTCTTTCGCTTAATATAGAGGGATATTGGGCAATAAGCTTTTTACCGCTTTCAAGTATAAAGTCAAATAGCACTTCATTCTCTTGCAAATTATCTTCGGAGTCGATGAGGATATATTGCTTCACTGTTTCAAAAGCCTTCTTCATTGGTCTTATTTTGGCTATTTGCTGGTCGGAAGCTATTACTATAGTACACTCCGAGTGATTGATACGAAAACTAATATCGTGTTCTGTATCCAACTTCACCGATAAAGGAACGCAAATAGCTCCCGCATGCAGCACACCCAATTCACCAATTATCCAATTGTTTTTCCCTTCAGATATAAGTGCTACTCTGTCGCCAGGTTGCACTCCCATAGCTATTAATCCTGCGGCAAATTCTCTCGACTTGGTTTGCACTTCCTTGTAGCTCAGAGAATTATAGTTTACGCCTTGTTGTGCTTCATACAAGAATGGGCGATCTGCAAATTTGTCAACCGCTTCATTTAAAAATTGGACTAATGTTTTACTCATGATCTTTGTTGTTAGTATGCCTTCGGCGTTGGAACGCCTTTGGCTGTTAGTACGCCTTTGGCTGTTAGTACGCCTTCGGCTGTTAGTACGCTTCGCTGTTAGTACGCCTTTGGCTGTTAGTACGCCTTTGGCTGTTAGTCTATTGAATTACCATTGAATTACTATTGAATATCAACTGAATTACTATCGAATATCAACTGAATTACTATCGAATTACAATTGAATCTCAATTAATAATTATCCTGCAATTCTGTCCTTAGCTTTTCCATTTCCTTCTTCATTTCGGCAATGATTTCTTGATATTTTGCATCATTATAGGCGTTATAGTCCTCGTATGGGTCTTCTTTCAAGTCATGAAATTCCCATGCGGGTTCTATCGCTTCTTTTTCAGAACCAGTCATATTGAGTGGGTCGCCATAAAGATACATCAGTTTGTAACGCTCGTTGCGAACGCCCATATGTGCTGGTCTAATCTTATGGTGTGTCCAATATCGGTAGTACATACTCTTGCGCCAATCATCGGGAGTGTTGCCTTTTAGGTTTTCTCTAAAGCTTCGCCCCTGAGATTTTTCGGGAACCTCCACTCCTGCATAGTCTGCCAACAGTGCGGCAAAGTCGGTATTCAATATTATATCTTGATTGCGAGTGCCTGCCTTAATCTCTTTAGGATATCTTATCACAAATGGCATTCGTAGCGATTCCTCATACATCATTCGCTTATCAAAGAAACCATGTTCGCCTAAGAAATAACCTTGATCGGAAACATACACAATAATTGTATTTTCGGCTAACCCCTCTTCATCAAGCATCTGCATCAATCGACCGATATTGTCATCAATTGTGGCACCACATCTCAAGTAGTCGCGAATTAGTTTTTGATATGTTGCACGGCGGGCATCATCTTTGTTGAGGTCGCCTCTCGAAAATGGCAATTCGGGATATTTGCACCACCAGCTATCAGGGTCTTTTGATGCAGTTTCCCATCTCCATGCCATGTTTTCTAATTGCTGACCAGGAAATGCACGACCCGATTTCTCTTGATCAAACTCCATCATATTGTGTGGTTCGGGAAATACGACACCATCATATAGATGTCTGTTTCTCTCTGGAAAATCCCATGGCTCGTGGGTTGCTTTGAAGTGGCAAAACATCATAAATGGCTTTGAAGTATCCCTGTTCTTTATCCAATCTATTGTTTTGTCAGTTACAATGTCGGTAGAGAATCCTTCTACCATCACTCCGTTGTTGCCCTTGTCATCATCAATCCAATTTGCCGCCGATTTGAATGTGGGATTTACGTACTCTCCCTGATCATAAAACACTTCGTAGTGGTCAAATCCTGTTGGCTCTTTTTTGAGATGCCATTTGCCAATCAATGCAGTTTGATAACCGCCTGATTGAAGTCGTTTTGCAATATTATCTGCCTCAGGGTCTATTGCATCATCAAGTGTATAAACGGCATTGACGTGGCTATATGCACCAGTAATAATAGATGCCCTGCTTGGCACCGAGATGGAGTTGGTGCAAAATGTATTATCAAGCACACATCCTTCACTCGCCAATGCTCTGATGTTTTCGTTTTTTGCATAGTCGCTAAGTATGCCACCATACACACCCCATGCCTGCGACGTATGGTCGTCCGAAAGGATAAATAGAATATTGGGGCGTTCCGTTGCCGTGTTGTCAGCTTTTTGTGGGCTACAAGCTGTGCCAGCTGCTGCCAACAATCCTAAATTGAATAATGCAAAGTTCTTCATATTATTTATAATCTTTTGAATAACCTGGTAGTCGGTTGTTATTTCCTTTTTTTAGTGTCAAATTGTCTCCCAATTCGTTGCGCCATTGATCGGCAATCCTCATTAGTTTTTGCACCACTTCGGGATATTGAGATATCACATTGTATCTTTCGCCCGGATCGCGACGCAAGTCATAAAGTTCTGGTTTGTCAATGTTTTTGTTCGTAAGACTGCCTGGCATTCCATCATTTCCTGGCAAGTGTTCGCCGTAGGTAACATATCGGTGTGGAAAGATGAGCTTAAACTCACCATCTGTTACTGCTTCCAAATCATTTTTGTTTAGATAATATACAAACGACTCTCGTGGTTTTGCATATTTATCTCCTTTTATTAGGGGTAAAATGCTTATACCATCTATTATATTCTCTGACATGGGTGCACCAGATATTTCGGCAAATGTGGAGAATAAGTCGATATTGGATGTAAGCTTGTTGCAGACAGTACCACTTTGCGTGACGCCTTTCCAAAGCATAATACATGGCACACGGTTACCGCCATCAAATGTTGTTGCCTTTGCTTCACGCAGTCCTCCAGCCGATCCAGCATGATTGCCATAGTTTGCCCATGGTCCATTGTCGGAAGTTAGTATTACGAGTGTGTTCTCTTCAAGCTTCATCTCCTTCAATGTTCTGAGCACTTCGCCCACGCTCCAGTCAAGCTCCATCATCACATCTCCATATAATCCCTGTTCGCTCTTGCCTTCAAACTTGCTTGACACGGCTAATGGCACGTGTGGCATGGAGTGGGCAAGATACAGAAAGAATGGTTTGTCTTTATTTCTTTTTATAAAGTCAACCGATTTATTTGTATAATCGGTAGTAAACTGTGATTGGTCGGTATTGTATCCCACCACCTCATTGCCCTCAATTGTGGGCAAGTCGGGGAAGTTAAAAACTGTTCCTTGTTGTGGATGAAATGGCCACATATCGTTGGAGTGGGGCAGACCGTAGTATTCATCAAACCCATTTTGAAGAGGCAAAAACTGATGTGAGTCTCCTAAGTGCCATTTTCCAAATATGGCGGTACTGTAGTTTTTCTGTTTCAATAGCTCAGCAATAGTCATTTCATCTGGGTGAATGCCAAAATCTGAGTTGGGCATTGGTGCACCAGCAAAACCAATTCTGTTGGGGTAACATCCAGTCATCAAGCCAGCTCTCGATGCGCCGCTAATTGCTTGCGACACCAAAAAGTGTGAGAACTGAACTCCGTCGGCTGCCATTCTATCAATGTTGGGGGTGGTGTAGCCAAATGCTCCGTTGTATGAAAAGTCTCCATATCCAGCATCATCTAAGTTGATGATTACAAAATTAGTGTGCTTCTGTGCCATAAGAGATAGTGAAACACTACCCATTGCCGAAAGCAACAACAACTTATTGTTCATTTTGTTAATGTGTTTGATTATTATTCTTCCCAGTCAAGAATCCTTTTGTCGCCCTCAAGCTTTTGTATTTCACTTATTTCTTGAGTTACTTCTATCACGCCTTTATATTCATTGTTCCCATCTCTAAGAGCGAAGTATTGGATTAGTACACGCTTTCCATTTCTCATGCTGATCCAAAAATTGGCATTGTCTTTCTTACCCTCTCTGAATGACTTAATAATCTTGTCCACCATATGGACACTCTCTTGTGGATGGCAGTTGTGCACATCACGACCAATGACTGCATTTGTTCTGTGGAATATTCTCTCCTTTGGGGTTGAGAAGAAGCGCACCTTGTCATTTTCATCTACAAATGTGATATCAACGGGTAGATGATTGAATAGCAATATTAATTGCTCTACCGATAGTTGACCGCTTTTCAAATCCACCAATTCAGAATTGATATTTGTAGAGCTGTTATTATCTTTTCTCATCTCAGGATTATAATAAGGGAAACCCGATTCGATACTTTCGTTCCAAAGGTCTTCTATTGCTTGCGAAGGAATTTTGTTTTCGATAAAAGGGTATAATAATCTTTCCTCTCTGAATACAATAGCATTGATATCAAAAAATAGATCGCCTATTAGTCGGTTTACTTTGCTCAGTTCGTATTTGTCACTTAATAGCAATTCAATTAATTCATTCAAGTTTCTTCTGATATCGTCATGTATTGACCACATTACTGCAACGCACCTATAATCATTAAAATAACTCTCCACTAATGGGAAGATTATATTTTCTTTGATTAAATAGTAGTCAGTTACTGTTTTAAGGTTTTGCCAAAGCTCTATTATTTCAGTTTTGTCTTTATCGGATATATCTTCACTGTTTAGTTTATGAACGTGAGGTTTGATCTTGTTTAGTCTGCTAAGAATCTCTTCGTTGTTTCGGATACATATATCAAAAAATGTTCCTTTCTGTGGTTTTGTATATGGGTAGCTGTCTATTGTTTTGCGTAATACGTTAAGTATTCTACTTACACCAACTTTGATGTCCGACATTGGATAATCCATTTCCACAATCTGATGGACAAGGGTCACTATGTCGTCGGGCGTTGTATTCGCCACGGTGGTGTCCTGTAGTCGCAACACTGTTTCGTGTGCTTTGCGCTTATAAGTTACAGCGTCAAATAGTTCGAGAAGTTCTTTCAATCGTTTTTCTTGAATTTGCATATAATAGTTATTGCTCATTAAAAAAAGATGATATGACTATTAGTGTAGATGTTCGTTAATTAAACACTTGGCTCATTGATCTGCCAATCCATACCTGAGGTCCTTCAAGATTAAATATTTCGGCAATGGTTGGTGCCACATCAAATTGCATCATGCTTTCCTGAAATTCACCTCCAGCCTTGATGCCTTTTCCTGCAATGATAAATGGGGTTTCCATCTCCATCATTGTTTTGCCACCGTGTCCTTTGTCGATACCTCCATGGTCGGAAGTTACGATGAAGATAGTGTTCTCATAAATTCCCGCATCTTTGGCAGCCTGAATAAATTCACCAATATAACCATCTAATTCTGTTAGCTTTGCGTAATACTCTGGTGTGTCGTGCCCTGCACCATGCCCCACATCGTCTGGGCTGTCGAATATGATGCCAGCAAATGTTGGCTTACTCTCTTTGATGTAGTTTACGCCGATATCTCTCAAATCTATGTTGCCATTTTCAGTCGAAGCCTTTGTGTATGTATTTAATGCAATAGTGTCAGAAATAAATTTTATTCCTCCCCATTCAGACATCATTCCCATTTCTGCATTTGGTGCAGCTCTTCTTATCAGTTGAAATATATTGGGGAATGTTCCATTTTCATTTAATACTCGTGATGGCAAATCAGGTGTTTGAGAGCCCCAGTCGGTATATCCATGTAGTTCAGGACCTGCCCCCATAAACATCGAAGCCCAATTGACTGCGCTTGATGATGGCAGTACGGTTCTCTTTTGTAGTGTGTAAGTGCCTTCGCTCATTAGCTTTTTCACGTTTGGCATATCAGCCTTGTCAACGCTATATGAGCCCCATCCATCTAAGCCTATAAAAATGACGTGTTCGGCTTTCCAAGGTTGGTTGGTGGTTGTGGGTTTGTTGTTTTGTGTGCAACTGCTTATGGTGAAAAGAGTGCTTATTGCAATTAGCAATGATAGAGATCTCAAGTTGTTCATTTGTATTTTTGATTATTTAATTATAGACGTTTATCTGAATTATTATCAATAATCGTCAAAGGTAGAAAAAATGATATCAAAATGCAATATTATTTTGCAAGCATTAATACAAACTCCGAATTGCCAATAAGATACAATTCGGAGTCGTAATATTTATATTATAGGTTGTTTAATATTTTTCGAGCATTTCTCACTTGCTCTTCTGTTGATATATTTCCTTTGGTATCAATGGTGAAAGTAGAAATAGCATCTTCTAATTTTTGTAGCTTCTTCGGATTGTCTGAGAATGCTTTGCGCAATATGCTTATCTTCTCATAATCTTGAATACCCTCTATCAATCTTTCGAAGCGGATGCTGCTTCTGCCGTCGGGATATACTATGTAGCAGTCGCCCCCTGCCCATGTGCGGAAACGTGAGTCTTGCAGTGGGCTTTTGGTCCAGCTGTTGTATGCCCATCTCAGGTATCCATCATAGTTGCCAGCCATTGAGTGCCATCCAATCCAGGTGGCTTCTGCAGGAGCCGAAAATGTGAATGTATTTGGGAATGCCTCTGTGCAACAGGTGTACACTGTGCTGCGTTTGCTCTCGCTGTCTCTTCTATCTTTTATGCTTTGCGGAAATTTCTGTCCAAATGCAATGCAGTAGTCATAAATGTCTGCTTCTATCTCTGAATGATAGTTGCCTGCAAGAGAGATCTTGAAATTAGCATCTGCCTTTTTGATTATATTGATAGTGTTTTGCATATCCTTCATCGCACGTTCATCCATTGCAATAGTGGTTTTCTCGAACCAACCTTTGCCCCTCAGGTGCTTTGCAAAATCGGTGAGGAATGGAAGCCAATAATCTTCAAACTCTTTTGAGTCGGTTTGTGCTTTCACAAACTTTATGCTGTTGCTCGCCACATCATAGTAGTCGAAGTTCATAGCCCATGGAATCATTGTGTAGGTATTGATCTGCTCGGTGATGCCCACTTCGTTCATCATAAACTCCACCCATTTGTCAAATGCGTCATATTTATATTCCCAGCTACCATCAATATTTTTTATTTTAGATACCATGCTGTCAAATGCGTCTTCAGTCTGTCCAGCCCAAGGCTTGTGCATGATGGTGGTAGTAATGATTTTTTGTCCTGCATTGGCAAGCATTTTCATCACAGGTTTCATCAGGTCAAAATGTTCTAGGCTCCATAGCTCCACATTGTGATATCGAGCCACTGCATATGGGTTTTGCCACAGGTCGAGATGAAATGCCCAATCCGATGGTTTAGCAATCTGACGATTTTTCACATCAATCTCTATATTTAGATTTGAGATTTTGCCGTTAACAGTTGCTGTCAATATGCCACTATATTTTCCTGCTTTGATGTTTTGAGGAATGCTGATGTTTACCCACACTGGTTTGGTTGTAAATGCATCAATATCAAGATTTGTGTTGATGTTGTTCAACACATCTGCCACAAGTGTGGAGTCATATTGAGTAGGGTCGGGGCGATGTCCACATCCCCCTTTTCCATCTTTGTTTAGCTCATCAGTCATCACATAGCTCACGGGTTGTATCTTGATATTGGAAGATGGAATAATGTTTCTACCATTTTTTAGATCCGAAACGGATAGGTCCACACCGCTCAAATCTGTTTTTGTGTAAAGCAGTGCTTGTGCATTTACTCTTTCGCCCTGCCATGCAGTGAGCTTGATAGAGCTTGCATTGCCATCCTTGTTTGCCATCCCCTCTTTGTTGGGCAACGATAGTTTTGGGTAGCGCGTGTCGGTGTTACCCCACATAAAATTGTATTCGCCCTTCAGACTCTTTTCCCAAACCTCTTTGCTGTCATGTGGTTTGCTGTCTTTTAGTTCTACATAGTCTTGTGCATTCATTAAGAAAGGGAAGACTAATAATAGAAGTAAAATTGTACGTTTAGTCATTGTTGTTAAATTATTAATTTGTTGTTGTGAAATTGTTTTAGAATAAGTCTATCTCGGCAATAGCAGCAGATTTTTGGTCAGCTGAAATCTCAGTTGCCACAATTCGTATATATTGTGTGCTGATTTTGTTTGCAAATCGGTGTGTGCGTGGCGATGGGTCGTTGATGAGGTTGCCAAACTCAAATGAGGCTACCTTCTCCCAGTTTTCACCATCATTGCTCACCTCTATATCTCCTTTGGCTATCATGCCTTCTGAGTCTTGAGTTTGAGGCGTGTATATCCAACCATTGATGGTTTGTTCTTTTCCTAAGTTTATAGCAATATGATGGCTGCCATTGCTTAGAAACGATTGCCAGTAGGTTTTGGGGTCAGCATCAAAAGCATATTCAGCTTTGCCACTTTGCTTTTCGCTACTTGCATCTAATAGTTTCCAATCTTTTTTTGCTAAACCAACTACTTGGCTTTCTATTGGTCCCATTTGCTCATTGTGAAAAGCAGCTGCCCTTAGTTCTTTACTTTCTATTAATATTGGCTCTGTATATTTGGCAGAGTTTTTTGTTGGTTCGCTTCCATCTGTTGTGTAGTATATTTCTAATCCTTCACTCAAGTTTCCTATTACATCCTCACCATGTGGCTTCCAATTAAATTCAGATTTTGTTGGCTCTATCGTAACCTCCCCATCTATGTTGCGAATGAATGACAGTTGTGGTGGTCGTGTTTGATAATAGTGTGCCGACACGTGGCTAATTGCTGGGTCTAATCGAGACTCAAGTATTCGCACCCTAATTTTGTTTGTTGTCACCTCAGGAAATCTCAATATCCGTTTGTAGCCAATATTGGTAGCTGTTGCTATTTCTTTCCATTGATTATTGATCCATGCATCTACTGCATGTTTTTCCACTCGCTCGCTGTGTGTAGCTATTGCTTCCTGAATCATCAAGCGATTTATTTTTGCAGGAGCACTAAGTGTGAAGACTAATTCTTTGTTATTGCCTTTCAGCAGTTGATATTTGTTGGGGTTAGAGTTCAAAATGTTCTTTGGACCTTTTGCACCTTTCAGCAAATCGGTATCGTAAGTCTCGCGAATTCTATTTCCTGCTTCTACTAATGAGGCTACATCTTGTGGCGAAAATTTGCCATCACGGTTAGGAGGGATATTCAATAAGAATGTAGAGTTCCCCCCAACTGATCTTTCATACATATCAAATACATCATCAGCACTGCGCACCTTTTGATGAGTATCATCACGATAAAACCATCCCTCGCGTATAGATGTGTTGGTTTCGGCTTGTTGATAGTGTAGATATTTAGCATCATAAAGCCTTGCGCGAGAACCCAAGTCTTTTGCGGTATTATCATTAAACACTGATGTGGTGTGAGGATTGTTTTGATATGGCATCACGTTCCATTCTGTATCTCTGGTTGCGCCACTTTCGTTGCCACACCATCTAATATCTTCGCGACCAAATATTACTGCTTTTGGTGCCAACGTTCTTATAAGTTCTTTCCATGCAGGGTAGTTGTAGGTTTGTCCTCCTTTTTGTTTGGGATGAGCACCGTCGAACCACAACTCGTGAACTTCGCCATATTCGGTTAATAGTTCGAAAAGTTGATTTAAGAAATACTCGTTATAATCGTCCAACTCAAATTCAAATTTAGTTTTGTTGGCAAATGGACGCCCTGGTATTTCGCGAGGGATAGTGCGTTTGGTGTATTTGCTTAAGTTGCCATACAATCCTTCAGGATGTTCAATCTGATATAGGTCGGCAGGTGACAGATAAATACCAAGCTTCAATCCATATTTTTTGCACGACGCTGATAGCTCTTTCAAGATATCACCTTTGCCGTCTTGAAATCCTGTTGACATGATGCCATGGTCAGTATATCGACTTTGCCATAACACGAAGCCATCATGATGCTTCACGGTTAGTATCACCATCTTCATGCCTGCGGCATCCATTGCTTCGCACCATTGGTCGGTGTCTAAATTCTTCAGATCAAAAATACTTGCGTTCTCCATTCCATCACCCCATTCCTTGCGAGTGAAGGTGTTGGGACCCATGTGAATGAAAGCTATATACTCATTTCTGAGAGCTTCTAGCTGATTGTTGGATGGAACCACATGCGTAGCCTTGTGGATAATTTGTTCGTGGCTATCATTCGGTTCAACTTTAATAGTGTTTTGTGGCTTAATTTTTTTCTGAGCCACCACAGAAAATGAAATTGCAATAATGCTAATAAATAATAGTACACCCTTCTTCATATATATTTAATTATTAGTTTTCTATAGCTTGTATGCCATATGAATAGTTATGCAATTGAATGGAATTGAAAAAATGTTTTTATTGTATGATCTAAATCACTGGATAAATAAATACACTATGCACAACTAAATATTTATATTTATTGTGTGCAAAAATAAGCAATATATATAACATATATGACTATTACATTGCGAAAATAGAATAGCCTTTTTGCCTTTACAAAACTAACATTGCCTTACACAAAACTAATTATCACATTTCCCAACATTAATAGTGCTCTACGTCGTCAAATTTGTTATCTTTGTAATGTTAATTCGCGCACCCAAATATATTAAAATTTATTTTTTTTGAATACAAAACTATCCCATATATGTCATATTTCTACTTGTAGAGAATTTTTTGCGCACCAAAATTGTGGGATTATGGATCACAGAACGGTAATACTTGTATCATCACTCGGGACTAAAGGTTGGGGAAATGGAATTTTGATATCATCCCGCAAGATTAAAAGTCGCCAAAGCGAAAACCTAAAATCATCACTCGGGATTGCACGTCACGAAATCGAAAATCTAATATCATCACTCAGGATTAAAGGTCGGGGAAATGTAACCCTTACATGATCCCGCCAAAGAGGTATCGACCCAACTTTGGGATCAATATCATACAGTCAAAGAGGGATTATCCCAAAACCAGATTCAGCACCCTACAATCATAATGGCATATATTTAAAGTTGAGATGTGGACCCTACGACCGAATTGGGACCTTCTTAAAGTAGGATTGACTATCCTACGCTCAAATTGGACTAATTTTAATATTGGTTTTGTTGTTCTTCAACAAAAGTATAGCAATCCCAAAGTTAAGTTGACTACTTTTTGTTTGTGGAGTACATCTATTGAAGTTGGATTGACTACTTTTGGTTTGTAGGGAACATCTATTGAAGTTGGATTGACTGTTTAATCGATGAATTGGTTAAATGTTTAACTGCTATCGAGTACTTTGGATGTCTAAAGGACATAATGTGATTAAACATTGGTATCAACCACGTATATTCAAAGCTGTCATCCTGACGGAGGAAGGATCT
>CAZNRT010000068.1:0-14598 GCA_964575445.1 uncultured Proteiniphilum sp.
CAATTGCTATGTAACTATAGATGAGAATTTAACGGAGTATTGATAATAAATTAAATGAAAATCTATTTATGCTATAGTAAAATAATTTAATATTATCTATTGCAAAATAGAAAGCCTAACATCTAAGAAACACGAATAGAAAATATTTCAACTCAAACAATGTTAACAACACACCAGCCAAATTAAATGCTATTCAATGTTTATCTTGCTTTCAAGCAAATATGATATGCAAAACGTATGAAAAAGAATTTATTTTTTCTTCTCTTCTTCCTTCTTTTGCTTAGTCATAATGTACTCGCTCAGAGAATTATGATTAAAGGACAAGTGGAAGACAGTCATGGTCCCTTACCAGGAGTTACTATCCTTATAAAGGGAACACAAGATGGTATTGCAACTGATGCAAACGGGAACTATTCGATTTCTGTACCATCGTCGAAGAGTGTATTGCAAATCTCGTCTATTGGTTACGAAACACAAGAGCTCGCTGTTGGAAACAAAACAACTATCAATGTAGTTCTCTTAGAGTCAAGTGAAATGTTAGAGGAATTTGTAGCAATTGGTTATCAAGGAGTTCAAAAGAAGTTTGCAACAGGCGCAATAACAAGCGTTAGCACCAAAGAGCTCGCAAACCTTCCGAGTACAAGTCTTACAGACCTTTTGGCGGGTAAAGCTACGGGGGTAATGGCTATGAATTTGGGTGGAGCACCAGGAGCTGGTGGAGCTTTAGTTATTAGAGGTAACACTGTTGTATCTGGTAACTTAGGCGATGCTAACTCTTTTAGTAATCCGCTGTATGTTATTGATGGAGTACCAACTACTCTTGAGGAGGTTGCAGGATATGGAAAGTCTAATAACGATTTCCTTTCTTCATTAAACCTTGAGGATATTGAGTCTATAGATATTTTGAAAGACGCATCTGCAGCGGCTATTTATGGATCAAGAGGTGCTAATGGAGTTATTATTATTAAAACAAAAGGTGGCTCTGTTGGTAAAATGACTGTCTCTGTGAAAGCCTATAGTGGTATTACCTTGAAACCATCATTATTGACCATCCCTGTTGGTAGTGCTGAGAGACAAATGAAGATGGATCTAATCAAGGGAGCTTGGGGATATAATCCACTAAAAAATGCACTTCCAATAATGCTGACAGATAGTTTGAACCCAGCTTTCAATAATAATATCAATTATCAGGATATGTTTTTCCAACAAGGATTGGTACAGGATTATTCTGCAGCAATTAGAGGGGGAAGTGCAGAACTAAACTATAGATTTAGTGCTGGATTCTATAATGAAACTGGAATTATTAAAGGTACAGGAATAGACAGATACACGACTACGTTGAATATCTCGCAAAAGCCTTGGAAGAATGTAAGAAATCAGACAATTACAAACTTCTCATATATTGATAGAAAGCCAGGAAGATCAAACAGCAACTCTCGTGGAAACTTCCCAGTGTCAATATCTAATATGAACTCATCATTACTACATCTAAGTGATGATCAGCGAGATTATATCAATGGTGGTCTTGATAACTATTATAGAACTGATAGAGCAATAAATGCTCAGCTTACAAATATTCTTAATGTTGATTTATGGAAGTATATAGCTTTCAACTCACAGATGACTGCTTCCTATAATAATACTAAAAAGAATTTATTTGAGCCTTCTACTATTAGATCAAGTGGATTGAGCTACGCTAGATACGACTATGACGAAAGATTGGCATTTACTGGTGAAAACTATTTGAGTTTTTCTGGAGATGTAGCGGAGCATCATAACCTTAACGCTCTATTAGGTACTTCATACGAGTATTCTCGCATGGAAGGACTTTATGCTGATGCAACAGGTGGATCTAGTGACATTATTAAGACCATTAATGGATTTAAAAAAGAGGATATTTTCGGCTTCTCTGATATTTCTGAAAACTCAATGTTAAGCTTTTGGGCGCGTGCGGGTTATAGATTTATGGAGCGTTATCAAATTGATCTCAACTATAGACGTGACGCATCTTCGAGATTTGGTCAAAACATGAGATGGGCAAACTTCCCATCGATGGGTATTTTCTGGATTCTGAACGAAGAGCCTTTTATGAAGGGAACGGAAGATTGGTTGACGTTTGCAAAATTGAAGTTTAGTATTGGTAAAAACGGAAAACAATTTACAGACAACTATTTAAGGTACAATATGTATAGAACAGGATATGACGGCTTCTCTGGAATGTCAAAAGGAGCAATGAATACTTCTACATATAATGGAGTTTCAGCCGTAATTCCTGATTTCTCTAAGTTAGCTGACGACAACTTGTCATGGGAGACTAGCGTACAATCTGACTTTGGTATTGATTTGGAACTGTTCAAGAATAGAATCTATGTTTCAGCAAACTATTACAACAAGAATACTGATAGACTACTGTTCGACGTTGCATTCCCAGCATATACTGGTTTCTCGCAAGTAAAGTCGAATATTGCAGGAGTTCGTAATAATGGTTACGAGGTGAGTATAGATGCTCACTTGTTTCCAAGACAAAATGACTTTACCCTACAAATAAGCACTGGTCTTAGCCAAAACACAAACGTAATCACTAAATTGCCAAACAATAACCGTGACTACATTAGTGGCTCATATGGATATACAGTAGGTAAACCAGGACCACTTTTCCACGGCCTTATTTACGAAGGGCCACTAAAGAGCATGAATGATTTGGTTGTTAACCCATTTACTGGTGAAAAGATAAGCCTGTCAAAAGGTGGGACATGGGGTTCAGTAGCACCAGGATATCCCATGTTTAAAGATGTATCGGGTGACTACTTAGTTTCTGACAATGCTGACCAAGACGTTGTTTTGGCAAACTATGATCCCAACCCAAAATTATCGGGGCACCTGAATATCACCGTTGGATATAAAGATTGGCAATTAAGAACTAGCTCATACTTTATTTTTGGTAGAGATGTTTATGATGAGGTATCACAAGCTATCCTTAATAGATACGACTGGTCTGATTGGGCACAAAAAGCAATGCTTAACTTATCTGACTTCGACGTTTGGACACCAAATAATGTAAACGCATACTATCCATCTATTTTGCCACAAGCAAGTGGAGTTAGTGGACGTTATGCCTTTAGAGGTAACACCACAATGTGGTGGGAAGATGGTAGTTTCTGGAGACTAAGCGATGTTACACTATCGTATAATGTTCCTCGCAAATGGCTAAAGAACAATCTTAAAATGGAAAGAGTATATTTGTTTGCAACTGCATATAATATATGGCAATGGCAAGCATCTTCAAGACTAATGGATGCATCTATGGTGGACTCAAGAGGATACACTATCGGCGACGGATATCCTCAACCCAGGAAATATACTTTTGGAATTAACGTCGAATTTTAAACAATAAAAAGATGAAAAAGATTAAAATATTAATATTTGGTATTGTAATATCTATACTATCGAGCTGTTCATTAGAGCATTTGCCCTATGGAAATGCAAGTGGTAATCAGATATGGAATACTGCGGGTGGAATTGAGCAAATGGTAAGTGGCTCATATTCATTATTGCGTAAAGTCTTAATTAATGATAGACCTATGTATTTATATGGGGACTTACCTTCAAATGCAGTTTTGACACACAATCACTGGATTGCAAAATATGCAGCTCAAGGAGACTATGTGGGAGCGTATTTAGCAGACTGGTGGTTAGATTGGCGCCCCTACTATCAGATTATTACCACTACTGCTACTATATTAAAGCACATTGATGATGTTCCATTAGTAGAGTTTAGTCGTGATGAGACCGAGGCTTTAGAAAAGAGGAATCAGCTAAAAGGTGAGGCTTACTTCCTTTATGCTTACACATATTTCTACTTATCCAGAATTTATGGTGATGTGCCTTTAGTTAAAGAGGCTTTTGAAAGTGTGAGTCAAGGGTTGGAAAATGGAACAACTATTCCGAGAAAACAGGCACCTGAAAAGGAGACTTTGACTTATCTATTGAAGCATATTGATGCTGCAATTGTATTAATGGACTATAAAAAAATTGGTGATAACAATTGGGCAGTAAGAGTTGATAAATCTGCAGCTTTAACTTTGAAAGCTCACGTATTACTTTGGTTGGCAAAAGATGAAACCTCTAATTCTGCTGAATATATCAAATTGGTCTCAAATGCAGAATCTACGCTTGATATAGTTATTAATCAGAGTGGTCGATCGTTAGTTGATTATAATAATCCAAAAGCGGTTGTAGATATGTTTGATGGACAATCTTCTGAAGGAATTTTTGAATTGTTAGTTTCTGTTGAAAAGAAAGAGACATATCACATGAATGCTGGAGGTTTCTCATTACATACTTCAACCTATAGAGATGTGAGCAGACAAACCTTGTCAAATCTAACTGACTTCTTGATTCCTGATCCAGCAAAGGCTACAAATCTTTATCCACAAAATGACAAGCGTCGCAATTTATTCTTCCAAAATTTTGGCAATCCAGCGGGTGACCACTTGGCTCCTCCATTCTTGTTGAAATATGCTTCAAACATAGAGGACGACCCATCATACCCAGATAAGTACTATACGAACTCGAATGTTTTGTTATTCAGATTATCAGACTGTGTCTTGCTAAGAGCAGAGGCATTAACTAAATTAGGACGATATGGCAACGCAAGAATGCTGTTAAATACTATTCGTAATAGAGCAGGTATTGGAAACTACATGGGTAGCGATAGCAATTTGATAAAAGAAATATTCGAGGAAAGAGCAAGAGAATTGGTCGGAGAAGGGCATAGTGCTTATGATAGAATTAGAAATAATTATTGGGATGGCAGTGAATATATGACTGATGAAAGAAAACAGAAAAAGGGTTATTATTGGCCTGTTGACTTTAGAAATTTAATTTCATCTAACCCTGACCTATATCAAGTTCCATTTTGGATTGGAAAACTTTAATTTATTTTGAAAATGAAAAAATATTTATTACTTATATTGCTAACTATTGTGTGCTTTTTACCATCGTGTGACGATTCTGACATTGTTATAGATGGTGGAGTTGCATCCCCTTATTTAGAAATGACTACTTATGACTTTTTAAAATCAAGACCTCTGTTTGATACATTGGTAATGTCAATAGATAAGGCAGGCTTAAAAGACATAGTAAATGGAGATGTTACTCTTTTTGCAACCACCAACTTCTCATTCAAAAACTATATTGATTTAATGACTACACGTGGTAGAAACTTGTATAATGATCCTAACTATATTTATCTGTACGACAGTATCCCAACGGGGGTATTGAGAGATTCGTTGCAAATGTATATCTTCCCTGGCAAACTAAACAGAACTGAGTTGAAAAAAGAAGGTGTAGTTGTAAAGAGCATGGCGGGAACTGATTTAAAAATCTCCTTAGAGCCTCGAGATGATTATCAAGACCAACTAACCATTAAACCTGAATATGTGTTTTTGACATACAAGAGAGGTAAGATGTGGGATGCATGGGATGCTAAAGATGTTCCTACAGCTGAAGTTGATACTAAAGAAAGAATACAGACTTCTGGATTAATTTCTACTAATGGAATTATACATGTGATGCCTAATACGCATAATCTATTTTATATTCGTAACTAACATTTATACTATTGAAATAATATGAAATATATTTTACAAATAACATTATTTCTTGCACTTTTATTCACAGGCTGTGTAAAAACTATTCCCATAGGTTTTTTAAGCGATAAGATATCAATGCGTGAAGATACGCTTCAAGTAATAAAAGGTGCATATATTGTATCCGCTATACCTCTTATTGATGGATCAACCAGACCATTAAAATTTGAAATATTAGAGATTAGAAATATAGATACAGGAAATAAGGCCGATGAGTTCTTCAAAAAATATCCAGTAAGGTTATGGTCAAGCCCATTTGATCCAGACAAGGATACGTCAATGGAGTTGGTGAATAAGAAGCTAGTAATAGAAGAAGTTCTACCAATAGCTATTAATAGTGCAAGCGGACAAATTGCATTGAATGGTGGAACACAGAATCTAACGGGAACTAAATATGCTATTGATGTTAAGATTTCCAACGAGAATACTTCAAAGATATATAAAGACTATGGAACTATTAAATTAGTAAGTAAACCATGGGAGGTTATGAATAACTTTGGCGAATATTTTTACGGTATGGTTCCAACAGATGAGACACCTCAAAAGGATATCGAAATCCGTAATCCACTTCCAGCTACTGAAATGGAGCAAGTGAGAAAAGGAACACACCCCAATTTTAGTATTACAAAAGTTGGAGACTCGGATGATGTAAAAGTAACTCTATCTTTTTATGATTCTAATGGTGCAGTATTCCCTGGCAAGGCTATAGCCAAGTGGCCACAAAATGCAAACTATCTAAACTCTTGGTTTGACAACTCTGTAGAGACAAAGGTATTGGATGATAAGATTGAATTCAATTTTCCTACAGTTCCATTCCCTGCATTTGGAAGAGCATATACTGGAAATAGAGAAAGTATATCACTATCATACTATGTATTACACCCAGATTATTACGAGCTAACACCTGCGGCTAAGGTTATAGCAGATAAAAAGGCGTCAGAAATTGGGAAAGTGTTTAGAGGGTATAATTTGCAAGCTAAGATTGCTTACCAGATTAATGAGCCTGGAGTTTGGGAAGTGAAGGTTAAATTTAGAAATGCTATAAAGAAATAATGCATATGAAACACTTTATTAAACGATCAATAACTGTTGCAGCTCTCTTGATGTTTATTATCACTTTTAGTAATTGTAACACTGATATAACTGGATACACAGTTGGAGAAGAGATTCAAATAACGGAGACTCTTCCTGAAGGAGGAAATTATGATGCCGAAATCCAAAATCTAAAAAGTGTCTCTGGAGAAAGAGAAATAACAATTACCTGGGATGCTACATTAGATAAAAACTTGGGTTATTACATTGTAGAATGGACTGGACAGGGCTCTGCAGATGCAACATCTTACACACAATCTGTAAGCAAAGATGCCAAGAAATATACGCTTAAAAACTTATATAATGAGTCATATAAAATCACTGTTAAGTGTGCTTCAAAAGATTTTATAACCTCAAAAGGTGTGAACATTACTGCAACTCCTGAGTTTGATACAACAGCACCTAATGCAGTAAGTAATATTTCAACTGTTCCATTAGCTATATCTGCATCAATTAAATGGGTAAACCCTACTGCAACAGACTTCTTTAAAATTATATTAACTATAACTGACAAGGAAAGCTTAGCAAAAAAAATAGTAGAGTTACCAGCATATATGACATCTTACCAAGCAATAGACTTGGAAGAGATGTCTGAATATGATGTAACAATTGAAACCTATGATTACATAGGCAATAAAAGCTCTACAGCAGTTACTTTCAAAACATTAAGAGAGACACTTTTACTTAATAAAAATTGGACTCTTGCAGATTTTTCACAAGAAGAAGCTTCTGGAGAAGGTGCTACAGGAAGAGCGAAAGATGCCTTTGATGATAACGATGCTACATATTGGCATTCACCATGGACTGGTGGAGGATCAAGCTTGCCGCAGTTTATTGTGATTGATTTGAACCAAGAGGTTATCCCTACAACGCTTATTAGCTTCAAGCGTAATAACAATAATAATGGACCTACCTCAGTTAGAATCGAAGGAAGTTTAGATAATAAGGAATGGTTTAATTTTGGAACATTCCCATTAGCAAAAGATAATAACGCTGGACAAAACTGTAATCTGACAAATACCCAAAAGATCAGATATATTAAATACACAGTTCTATCCTCGCCAAATAACTATGCTATGGTAAGAAACATCAAAATCAGAGCTTTAATCAGTGAATAAGAATAAAATTATCATTATCTTTATATTAAATTAATCTAAGAGCCACTTTACCATTAAGTGGCTCTTTTAGTATGAAGGTGTTGAGGTTGTTTATTTATTTAATCAAAATACTTATATATAATGCTAAGACGCAATGTGTTTATTTTATTGGCAACCTTAATTGTTTTATCCTGTAAGGAAGAGGTTGTAGTGCCTGAATCTGTACTGTTCGTTAAAGAAACTGTTTTAAATTTCAGCAAATCAGCTGAAATAAAGACAATCGATGTTACTACGAATGTAAGTGATTGGGATGTTGTATCGTCTGATACAGAATGGTGTAAGGTTTCTAAGAAAACTGTGCCGACGCCACAAATAATAGTGATGGTTACGGAAAACAATGGTATAGATTCAAGATCGGCAGAAGTAACTGTATCTAACAATAGCCTAAGTAGTACCATCAAGGTGACGCAGATGGGCACGAGTAGCGAAGTGGAAGTTCCCAAAGATGTGAATATCATTCCCACAGGTGGAAAGGCTAATCAGTATCAACCTGGACAAAATATCGAAAATACTTTTGACGGTGTTTTTGGAGGCGAGCCATATCATTCGCCTTGGGGCAATAATACAAAGTTCCCTGTAATCTTAGAGTACTTTTTTGATGGGAAAGAGCCTTCGCCAGCAGTAATAGATTATTTGATATACTACACGCGTTCGGGAAATGGTAATTTTGGTAAGTTGAAGCTTTACGTTGCAACAAAAGATAATCCAGAGTATAGCCTTTATGATAACTATGATTTTAAAGAAACGAGCAGCCCCTCAAAAATTAGTTTTGCTAATGGATTGAAAAATCCAACTAAGATAAAGTTTGAAGTTTTATCGGGGTTGGGTGGTTTTGCAAGTTGTGATCAAATGGAGTTTTATAGTATAAAACGAGATGATGCTCTTTCAGAGATGTTGTTGTCTGTATTTAAGGATGTAACTTGCTCGGAGCTAAAAGATGGTGTGACTACCGAGCAAATAAATAATATTCATCCTTTCTTCGGAAGTATAGCTATGAGTATGAAACAAAACTCATATCCAAGAGATTTCAGAATCTCAGAGTTCCCGGCTTATAGTATTGTAGAAGATTGGGCGGAGAAATTAGTTATGAATCCACGAGGTGTATTAGATAATTGCACTGGAATATATGCAGAGGCAAATGAAGAGTTGATAGTTTTGGTAGGCAACACTCATGGCAATCAATTAAAATTGAGGTCTATTTCGGAAACTGAGTCACATGGTGATGATTATATGCTTAATGAGGGCATAAATAAAATAAAGATTAGAAAGAAAGGTCTTCTATATATCCTATACAATGTTGGTGATTTGAAAGCAGCTACTTCCAAACCTGTCAAAATACATATTCCGATGCAATGCGGTACGGTAAATGGGTATTGGAGTTTGGATGATCACAAGAGCGACGCAAAGTACAAAGAGTTGCTAAACAATGCTACTTATCCATATTTTGAAGTGAGGGGTACACACATTATGTTTAAGCTGCCAACAGATAAATATAAGGAGATTATTCCCAACAATATTCTACCTACTATTGAATTTTGGGACGAAATGGTTGATGTTCAGCATGCCATAATGGGATTGGATGTCTTATATCCTTCACAAATGAACAATAGAATGTATGCGAGATCTACAAAGGATGGCTATATGTCGGCTCAACCTTATCAAACAAACTATGCGGAGAGCACATTGTATAAAATATTGCCTCCGTCTGAGATATTGAAAGATGAAGATAATGCCTGGGGACCTGCTCATGAGATTGGGCATATGCACCAAGGAGCAATTAATTGGAAAGGTAATACTGAGACATCTAATAATCTGTTTTCAAATTTAGTGAGATATAAGATGACTAAATTCTTGTCAAGAGGCGAAAGCATGGAGGAGATCAATAAAAGGCACGTTGTCGATAAAAGAGTATTTACCGATTATGGTGGCGATATTGGTATTCCCTCATTGCGAATGCAGTGGCAGTTGTATTGCTACTTTCATATTCTCAACAACAATCAAAAGTTCTTCCCAAAACTCTTTGAAATATCGAGAGAGGCTGGCAGAAGACCAATTGATTCAAATCCTGGGTGGTCGCAACTGAACTATGTGAGAAATGCATCTGATGCAGCAAAACTCAACTTACTCGACTTCTTTGAGTTCTGGGGCTTTTTGACTCCTGTTGATATGGAGGTTGATCAATATGGGAAAGGGCAACTGAAAGTTACCCAGCAAATGATTGATGAAACCAAGATCTACGTTGGTAGCAAAGGTTATAATAAGCCTGCTCAAATAATTCAGTATATTGAGGATAGGGATCCTATATCGTATGGCAATGTTGGCAAAATGAACAAACAATATAAAGAGAACTTGAAAATCACTAAGCAGATAACTTATAAAATGAATAGTTCAAACACCACTATAACTATTAATAAAGGAGAAGAGGCAGTCGGTTTTGAGGTAAGAGATGGTTCAAAGCTGAAGTTTTTCTCCAACAAGTATAGCTTTACGATTCCAAGTGATTTGTGGAATACCAATTGCAAAATCTTTGCTATTCAAGCTAATGGTGATAGTATCGAGGTGAACAAGCTGGATTAACTCCTAATAATTTTACTCATAAAAAAACAAAGCTTCGCTTTTTTGTATAAGCGAGCCTTGTTTTTTATTATATTGATAGTAATTGTCAGATTTTTATTCAATAGTTATATTGTCGATGTAGATATCATAGACGCCAGCTTGAAGAGCATAAAACCCAAAGCAGTTTCGATCTTTACTGTCAATGTTTGAAATATCTAATGTGACTTTTTTCCATTCGCCTTTAGTGTCTAAACTGCCTGTTCCAATTGGTATTGTGGTTGAGGGCTCAATAATGTTATTTATTGTAGCATCTCTCAAACCAAAATATAATATATTGTCACCATAACCAATATCTTTATGTTTATCTAATGAAAAATGGATGGGCTTAGTGCCAGTACCTTTCAAATAGAATGAAATTTTTGATTTACCGATAAGAGTTTCAGAGTTTATTTTCGCAGCTAAAACCTTGATTTGTACAGCCCCAGTATCTTTATAATGTAAGGCTTTGCTCTCATTTATTCCAATACTCTCAACTTGTTTTAAGTAGGAGTTGTTTTTATACAACGACTCTTTAAACACATCCCAATCTTCAAAGTCTGCTCCAGCAAATAGAAGGGTTCCCTGAGTGCTTGGTGTTTCTGGATTGGGTTCTGGATTGGGTTCGGGTTCGGGCTCTGGGTCTGGTTTAGTTTCTTCACCATCACCATTTCCTGCATTTCCTCCATTCTCAGGCTTCACTATGATTTCACCTCCATCAATAATTTCGCTGTCATTCCAGCCGCTTATCGATGAGGAGCTTAGTGTTACATTCCCAGCAGCTGTAAGCTTTAATTTGTAGTTGTATCGTTCACCCGAATTTAAAGTTTGAGTTTTAGGCTGCCACTCGAATGTGTTGTTTCCAATCTTAAATTCTATTTTCGCATTATTCATATCCTGATTAGGGATAAGAATTGCAGAGACAGTTTTGCCATCAGTGCTCATATTTGCAGAAATTGTTTCAGATTTATCTCCAAGCACTATTTCTTTACTATTCAAATTGAAAGTGCCATTAGTTTTCAGTCCAGATATACTGGCTGTTAATCCAGTTAATGCTGTTAATCCATCTCCTGCTTCTAAGTTGATAACAATCATCGAAAGCATATGATCGAATCGTAGATCAACAGTAGGGCTGTCTATTGACTTTTTCGTTGCATTATTTGAATACAATAAGTCAATACTCCCAATATTCGATTGCTTTGATACATCAATACTAACCTTATTATCTGTTATGCTTGATTGATATGGATAATAGGCAATGAAATCCAAAATCATGTTGCTGAATGTGATGCCAGCATTTTCTGTTGCTGCATAAAAGTTATTGTCTTCTCCAGATGTTACATACTTAATGTTTGCTTTGCTATCAAATATGCCCCCTGATGATATTGATTGTCCACTCTTCAGTGCATATATCCCAATGGCATCATCTTTCTCCCATGCAGATCCAGTCATACGGGCTTTGCTATGATCGCCAATAGTTGCACTAAGATCGCCAATAGTTGCACGAAAGCATGCCTGTTCCTTCTTTTCCAATTGCGATCCATTAATCTCTTTATCGCAAGCACTCAATAACGCAATACTGCATAATAATAGCAGCTGATAAAATTTTGTCATCATATTTTAATGGTTTTGTGTAAATTACTGTGTTAAATGTAATTTTTCATGAGTATCTATATGTCTGATATTAATCTGTTTGTTTTAATTATTAAGATTGTTTGTGCAAAGGTATTAAGATATGTATTTATAATCAAATTAATTATTTGTTAATTATATGTGTTGTGAAACATCATTAATAAGTTTGAAAGTGTCATTCTAAATGCTATAGGAGTTTTGTCGTTGAGATTCTATGTCAATCAGGTTTTTTTTAAGTGATATTAATGTTGTGTAGTTTCACTATGTTGTTGATGGCATCATACATGGGACAACCATATGGGTGTCTTATAGTTTAAAGTCCGCAAGCTTATTTCTTCTACTTTGATAATGCATTAGATAAGATCTTTTAGTTTTATCTTCAAGATATGATTGATTAATAAGCTCCTCAATCTTTGGATGCCTCATCGCAAAGTTTGACAATTCTCTATCTACAATAGTATTAGGAAGTCCAATCTTTAATCCAAACACTTTGAAAGTAGCACCATTTACCTGTGTTCCCATCTTGAAAAATGACGTGTCAGACTCTTTGAATAGACCTTTTTTAAGGGCAAAATCTGAATCATCTACATGCAGGCGAGTATTAAGCAGGTCGTAAGCTGGTGACAATTTAAAATCGCCATCAGAGGTTTCCAAAATAGAGAAGTTTTTAAGGTGTGCATCTCCATTAGAAAATAAGAAGTTGAACACTACTTGTCTGAAGAATTTAACCATCTCAATCCTCCATGCAGGTATATATTTTTCAATTAACTCTGCCATCTCTTCATAACTGTAGTCATACTTCATACCTGAGTTAGTTCCTGAAGCAATACCAGCTAAAGAGGCAAAATCTTCCATTCGTAATTTATTGCCCAAATTATCTATATCGAATCTTCGTGTAATGTATGCAATTTCACCATTCTCAAAAAAACACAAAGCATTAGGTGCCGTTTCTATATCATAGACTTGCTCTGCAATCTGCATAGTAAGATTTTCATTTGCGGGGATTTCACCTGGCAACCTCAATCCTGCAGGCTTTGGTTTTAGTATATACGTCGATTGCTCCTTCTCTTGAGCTAAAACAAACATATTATTATCTATTACCAATCCATATTTACTTTGCACACCAGATATAGAAATATGTTTAGTATTGGTTAGAAAAGCTGTTGCATCTTCTTCACTAACTGCAATAGGAAGATATGGTAATATATGTGATACTTTTCTCCCATCAAATAGTTTTCGCAATGCTATAGGTGAATAACTTGCTGATTCAACAACTAGAGTAGATGGGCAACGATTTAGTTTATTCATCATCTTCAATAGCTTTAATCGTTATAGCACCTATTGTATCGTGTTTAGCCGTAGCCAATAACAAACCGAAGCTGTCCTTTTCATCCAACTTGAATAATCGCATTTGCAACTCCCTATTACTTCCCTCTGATAGCATGTTTTCAAAAAAAGGGAATAAACGTTCTGAGGTATACTCTTGCTTTTCCTTAGTCATAGTTAAAGATATTTCAGGCATGCTGTTATCTCTAAAATAGACATCATCATATCTAAAAACATACTCTTTTGAATCTGTTTCAGTTATTATTCCAGCAAGATACTTTCGCATATATACTTTCGCTCTTCTCATAAGTATAGAATGAATTAGAATTTAGGCTTCTTCACTTGCACCACTATTTCTAAACCCAATGTGTCTAAAATAAGATTCAATACCTTAACTGAAGGATTAGCTTCACCACGTTCTATTTTGGTGAGTGTGTTGACTGCTACTCCAGCGAGCTCTGCCAATTGTCGCTGTGAGATAGATAAAGTATTTCTACGTTCTTTTATTATATTTCCTATATCTTCCATAAAACCACATTATATTGGGATTATCAACAAATGTAGAACTAATTTCTCGATCTACAATCATATATCCCAATATAATAGGATATTTAAAACTTAATTGAATTATGAAGAGGCGTAATTGCAGCATATCCCAATATGTTGGGATATACTGCCAAATACTATGTTATATTAGACGTTTTTCTACTCTCCCGCCTTTATCTTCCCCACCCCATTCTTACTCAACTTCTTCACTTCGGGATTGCCCCAGTAAGTAACGCTTCCCACTCCGTCGCTCGAAATATCTATTGTCTTGCTGGCACGACATTTCACACTACCTACACCCGACGCACGGACGATCAGGTGTTCTACATCAAAGTTTTCTGCATTTATGCTACCCACTCCTTCCGAGTTGTATTTGGCATTTATTGCAGAGCCCTCAAGCTTGATATTGCCAACGCCTTCATAGTCAATTTTAAGATTGTTGCATATCAGATTGTCGGTGACAAAATTGCCTACACCCTCAAAGTCAATTCCTAAACTGTCAACCTCCACTTTATCTTTCAATGTAAATGTTCCAACTCCCTCCTGCTTTATTTTTACAAGTTTGGGCGAGCTGATATAAATAGTTAGGTTTGCCTCCTCTT
>CAZNRT010000069.1:0-14421 GCA_964575445.1 uncultured Proteiniphilum sp.
ATGTATATAGCAAAAAACTCTGACAATCTTACGACTATCAGAGTTTCTAATGCTTGTTGTGATCCGCCTGGGGCTCGAACCCAGGACCCCATCCTTAAAAGGGATGTGCTCTACCTGCTGAGCTAGCGAATCAACCTCATGTCTTTCTTTCAAAAGCGCTGCAAAGGTAGGGCAAACATTTTTAAAGTGCAAACATTTTTGTCACAAATTTAATTTTAATTCTACCTCTAACTTGTAACTATTTAATATCTATAATGTTCGGGCTTGTATGGTCCATCCACATTTACACCAATATAATCGGCTTGATCTTTAGACAATGTAGTCAATTTAACCCCAATGTGGTCTAAATGCAATCTTGCAACCTCCTCATCGAGATATTTTGGAAGTCTATACACTCCTATTTCATAATCCTTTTGCCACAAATCTATCTGTGCAAGAGTTTGGTTTGTAAACGAATTGCTCATCACAAATGATGGATGCCCAGTGGCGCAACCAAGGTTTACCAATCGCCCTTCAGCAAGCAGAAATAATGAATTACCCGATGGGAAAGTATATTTATCTACCTGTGGCTTGATATTTAGGTGTTCAATGCCTGGATATGAAACAAGCTTATCAACTTGAATCTCGTTGTCGAAATGACCAATATTGCACACAATCGCCTGATCTTTCATTGCGCGCATATGCTCAACGGTAATAACATCCCTATTTCCAGTAGTGGTCACAAATATATTACCCTCCTTAACTGCCTCTTCCATTGTAGTAACTTGAAATCCTTCCATAGCCGCCTGTAGAGCACAAATAGGGTCAATCTCAGTAACCAAGACACGAGCTCCATACGTTCGCATAGAGTGCGCACATCCTTTGCCCACATCACCATATCCAAGCACCACTACAACCTTGCCAGCAATCATTACATCAGTTGCACGCTTTATTCCATCTGCCAACGACTCACGACAGCCATACAAGTTGTCAAACTTAGATTTTGTAACCGAATCGTTTACATTGATAGCTGGAACAAGCAGTTCGCCACGCTCCATCATTTGATATAGGCGATGAACACCCGTTGTAGTCTCTTCCGAAATACCCTTCATGTCGGCAATGGTTCGATGCCAGCGTTGATTATCCTCTTTTAGTATTTTATTTAGAGTATCCAATATCACTTGCTCCTCCCGATTGCTACCTTTTCGATCAATAGTAGAAGCATCATCTTCAGCTCTATACCCCCAATGCACAAGCAAAGAGGCATCGCCTCCATCATCAACAATCATATTGGGACCCATTCCGTCAGGAAATCTAAGTGCCATCTCAGTACACCACCAATACTCCTCAAGAGTCTCTCCTTTCCATGCATACACTGGAATGCCCGCAGCAGCGATAGCAGCGGCAGCATGATCTTGAGTAGAGAATATATTACAGCTTGCCCATCGCACATCTGCACCCAACTCCACCAATGTTTCAATAAGAACTGCCGTTTGGATGGTCATATGCAACGAGCCCATTACACGAGCTCCCTTTAGAGGCTTTTCTTGAGAATACTTTTTGCGTATAGCCATCAGCCCCGGCATCTCGTGTTCTGCTATTTCTATTTCTTTGCGCCCAAATTCGGCAAGCGAAATATCTGCCACCTTATAAAGGAGGTCTGAAGAAAAATTCTTGTCCATATCTATTTTAGTTATTTTTAATCCAACAAAGTTATAAACTTTAGCAACAATTCTATAACTTTGAAGATGAAAAGCTATTGAAAACTTGAAGATTATATACTCAAAATATCTACCCGTGAAGGGTTTTAGAGCCATTAATTTGTTTGGAGTTGTTTTTGCACGCTCCGATCAACCAAAGCTTGACAAGCAAATCATCTTTCACGAAAGCATACACACACGGCAGATGTTGGAGCTATTGATAGTCGGGTTCTACTTATGGTATATTATCGAATGGCTTATAAGATGGGCAGCATGTGGAGATAGATACAAGGCATACAAAAATATTGGGTTCGAGCGTGAAGCTTATGCCAATCATCACAATATGAACTATCTGAAAGAGCGACGAAGATATAATTTTGCAAACTATTTGAAGAAATAGTTGATACATTTCATTTTAATAAATCACAGATATAGAAGTATGAGAACTTTGCAACTATTTGTATTGTTAGTGCTTACACAAGTATCGCTAACAATGTGTGCACAAAAGAATAAAAAAACAATTTCAACACCTAAAGAATATATGACTATGGGATATAATGAACTTACACCCGAAGAACAAAGGGTGATTATAAATAAAGGCACGGAACTGCCAGGAACTGGAAAACTCTTGAACAATAAAGAAGCTGGAACATACATTTGCAAGCAATGTGATGCACCACTATATAGATCGGAGAATAAATTTGATGCTGAATGTGGCTGGCCATCTTTTGATGATGAAATAGAAGGCGCAGTGAAAAGGGTGAGAGATGCAGATGGCAGACGCACAGAAATAATATGTAGCAATTGTGGTGGACACCTCGGACATGTCTTTCTCAACGAGGGGTTTACAGAAAAACAAACTCGTCATTGTGTCAACTCAATATCCATGAAGTTTATTGCTGACGCTGATAAGGCACTACAAAAATCTTATTTTGCATCTGGTTGCTTTTGGGGCACAGAATACTTCTTTATGAAGGCAGATGGAGTGAAACAAACCAATGTGGGCTTTATGGGAGGAAATGTGGACAACCCTACATACGAACAAGTATGTCAGAAAAATACTGGACATCTTGAGGTAACAGAAGTAATATGGGACCCAACCGTCACAACGTACGAGAAGATGGTGAAACTATTTTTTGAAACTCATAATTTCACTCAAACAAATGGGCAGGGTCCTGATATAGGTCCTCAATACTTATCTTGCATCTTCTATTCAAACGAGAAAGAAAAAGACATAGCTACAAAATATATCTCTATTCTAACAGAAAGAGGATTTAAGGTTGCAACAACGCTTAAGCCAACCTCTACTTTTTGGAAAGCAGAAAACTATCATCAGCAATATTATGCTGGGAAAGGAATGACCCCATACTGTCATAAATATACAAAGGTATTTTAGACACTATCATATTTGTAACTAAGGAAATAAAAACATTTCTATTCTTTTATTGTTTATAGATATAAAGCACGAATGAGCAATCATTCATGTATAAATTCACATAACAATCAAAACTAAATTACAAATATGAACAAAAAGAAAATTGCAGTACTTGTAGGTAGTCTAAGAAAAGACTCGTTTAACAAGAAAATAGCTAATGAATTAATCAAATTAGCACCAGATACGTTAGAGCTGGAGGTAATAGAAATCGGTCATCTACCACATTACAATCAAGATTTTGACGAAAATTCTCCTAAAGAATATGACGAATTTAGAGCTAAGATTAAGAATGCCGATGGGTACTTATTTGTAACTCCTGAATATAATCGTTCTATTCCTGGTGTATTGAAAAATGCTTTAGACATAGCATCAAGACCATGGGGGCAAAATGTTTGGGCTGGCAAACCTGGCGCAGTAGCTACAACATCTATCAGTGCTATTGGAGGTTTTGGAGCAAACCATATTCTTCGTCAGTCGATGACTTTCCTAAATGTATATATGATGCAACAGCCCGAGGCTTATATAGGCAGCGCCTTTTCATTGTTTGATGAGTCTGGCAAACTTGCTAACAAAGACACTGAAGTATTCTTACAGAATTTCATTAATGCTTATGCCGACTGGGTTCATAAGTTTTAAGATGAAAATATACAAACAAAAAAAGGTGAATTGCTTCACCTTTTTTTGTGCTTATAAAACTAAAACAACTTCCAGTTTTCATCTTCCGTTCTTGCTTCCTGCATTATTGTTTTCAGCTCCTCTGTCTTTTCTGGATACAAAGAAATTACATTATGATTCTCACTCGGATCTGAAGCTAAGTTATATAACTCGAATGTAGGCTTACTACTTCTGATGTTTTGGTGCAACAACTTCCAGTTATCTTTGACCACCGCTTGACGACCTCCTAACTCTTGAAACTCAAAATAGAAATACTTGTGTTTCTCCTGTCCCTCTTCACCCAACAAAGTTGGTAATACACTCATGCCATCTATCTCATGCTCTACTTTAGTGCCAAGCAGCTCGGCAAATGTGGGTAGATAATCCCAAAAAGCATACGTATAATTAGTCTGTTTGCCTTTTGGAACATTGTTACACCAAGAAACAATTGTAGGAACTTTAATTCCACCCTCATACAAGTCGCGTTTGTATCCTCTAAAAACACCGTTGCTATTAAAGAAATCAGGATTGTTACCCCCCTCTTGGTGCGGACCATTATCACTCGTAAATACTATGAGAGTATTTTCATAAACCCCCTGCTTCTTTAATTCTGCTACGATTTCACCAACATAATTGTCCAATCTTGTTACCATAGCAGCATACATAGCATTAGGATACTCTTGCGACATATATCCTCCTTTGCGAAAGGCAGGACCTGAGTCTGTCCCCTTGTGAGGTGTTTCGGGATATTTACCTCTGTAATATTGAATGATTGAATCCTCAGGCACTATCAGCTCTGCATGAGGCACCACAGTTGGAACAAACAGGAAGAATGGCTCATCTTTATTCTCACGAATAAAATTGATTGTATGCTCCTGAATCAAATCCTGCGAATATGTCCCAAATGCACCATTATTATTATCTGGAAGCTCAATCCTTGTTTGATTGTGCCACAAATGACTTGGGTAATAGTTGTGTGCAAGCAATTGACAATTATAACCAAAAAACTCATCTATACCTTGGTTATTTGGGTCACCAACAGAGCCAGGTTGTCCAAGTCCCCACTTCCCAAACGCCCCAGTTCTATATCCAGCCTCTTTGAATAGAGTAAACAGAGAGTAAGTATTTGCGGGCAATGGAAACTGCCCCTCAGGAGCTAACTCTTTATTCCCCCTGATTGGAGTATGCCCCGTATGTAAGCCAGTCATCAAGCTTGCTCTTGATGGTGCGCTAACGGTTGCGCCAGAATATGTGCTTGTGCACCTAAGTCCACTCAACGCCAAATTGTCAATATTGGGCGTCACAAACTTCTCCTGACCAAAGCAACTAAGATCACCATAGCCAAGATCATCAGCAATTATAAATACTACATTCGGCTTTTGTTGTGCAAAAAGCGAAAACGCTCCTGCAATCGAAATGCTTGTGGCAATTAATTTATTTTTCATTTTTATTATTGTTTCTCCTTAATATTCTCCTCCAAAGTATCATTAGTAATCCTCACATGGTTTGTGACTCTCATCTTTGTTGAATCATCTTTGATTGCTGTTACATCGCCTGCACAATTGGTAAAATAAACATAGTTCCCCATATCGTAGAAACGATACACTTTGCAGCCCTCGTGTTCCAATATCAAATCAACATGCCGTTTGTATGGCTTGCGACTATTGTACGTACCAATTAACGGGAAGGGCGAATAACACGAAGAAAGCATAGAAATCATCAATAATACTAAAGGTAGTAGGTATTTACTTTTCATAATTATTTGCTTTAAGAAGATTATTAATAATACTATGGTGCAAAGTTAATGTTTTAAATATAAGAAAAAACTAAATTATAACATCTTTAAGAATGCTTTTCAAAACAAAAAACTATACCATATGTTATATATTTAGTGCTCTCAGGATATTGTCAATCCATTTATAGTCAACTTAATAAATAAAAATTCAAACGAAATGAAAAAAGCAAACATTGGAATCAACGAAGAAAGCAAGCAGGCAGTAGCAGATCAATTTTCAAAAATATTGGCTGATGAATTTGTGTTATATACTAAGCTACTTAATGCGCATTGGAATGTAGAAGGCAACGACTTTCATGCTACTCACATTTTCTTAGAAACTCTCTACAAGAAACAACAATCAATCGTGGATGATGTAGCCGAAAAAATTAGAGCATTGGGTCATTATGCACCTGGTCAGCTTGAAAAGATACTTAAACTAACAAACTTATTAGATAAAGCTCCCAACTCAAATGATACTAAAACACTCTATGCGGATCTGCTTGAGGCATATGAAAGCATAATAATATTTTTGAGAGAAAATATAATAACATTCGAAGAAAAGTATAAAGCTGCAGGTGCTACAGACTTTATTACTGCCCTTATGGAAGAGCATATGAAAACTGCTTGGATGATTAGAGCACACTTAAAATAAAAACAAGAAATGAGCGAAAAAGATGATAATCCAATAGGTTATCCAACATATCCAAGTGAAGAAGATATTTTTGAGAAATTTGATGAAGCATCTGAGATAGACCCAGATGATATCAACAAATTGAAAAAAGAAGTTGACACAAATGAATTTCGACAAGAAGCTATTGATAATATTGTTAAGTCTGGACAATTGAGACCAGATGAGCTTGACGTACCAGGTTCCGAACTTGATGATAATGATGAGGAAGTCGGAAATGAGGATGAAGAAAACAATTACTACAGCTTGGGCGGTAGTTAGCATTACTATCTTTAATATAAACCATAATTGGTCAAATCACAATTCAAATTAAACAATTCATCACATACATCTATATACATTAGTATTATGATGAATGTGATGAATTACTTATTGCTTTAAATCAAATTCCTTAGCAAAAAAGGTTATTACAATAAATTCTTGTAAATTTGCACCTCAAAAACAACACTATACGGTTTGCTATGCTCTAAATATGAATACAGTAGAGTGAACTATTTTCCAAAATATTAATCAGATTATGTCAAAACAATTCAAACGTACACTTATCACATCAGCCCTGCCATACGCAAACGGACCAGTCCATATTGGGCATCTTGCAGGAGTTTATGTGCCATCAGATATTTATGCTCGCTATTTGAGATTAAAAGGAGAGGAAGCTCTATTCATAGGGGGGTCTGATGAACATGGTATCCCAATCACAATCAAAGCACGAAATGAGGGTGTTTCGCCTCAAGATATTGTAGATAGATATCACGAACTAAACAAAGCATCGTTTGAAAAACTTGGCATTTCATTTGATATATACTCAAGAACAACTTCAGATATACATAAAGAGACAGCATCAGAGTTTTTCAAAACATTGTACGACAAAGAAGAATTCATAGAAACCGAGTCTGAACAGTATTATGATGAAGAGGCACAACAGTTTCTTGCCGACAGATACATTATTGGCACATGCCCTCATTGCTCAAACGACCATGCCTATGGCGACCAATGCGAACAATGTGGAACATCACTAAGTCCTAATGATCTGATAAATCCAAAATCAACACTAAGTGGAAGTGTGCCAGTAAAAAGAAAAACCAAACATTGGTATCTTCCACTTGACAAACACGAGAGTTGGCTAAGACAATGGATAATTGAGGAGCATAAAGAATGGAAGCCAAATGTATATGGTCAATGCAAATCTTGGTTAGACCTCGGATTGCAACCACGTGCAGTGAGTCGTGATCTTGATTGGGGCGTTCCAGTACCTGTAGATGGTGCAGAAGGAAAGGTACTCTATGTTTGGTTTGATGCTCCAATTGGATATATATCAAACACTAAGGAGCTTCTTCCCAACGATTGGGAAAAATGGTGGAAAGATGAAGATACAAAACTTATTCACTTCATCGGAAAAGACAATATAGTTTTTCACTGCATAGTATTCCCAGCAATGCTAAAGGCTGAGGGGTCATATATTTTGCCCGAGAATGTTCCAGCTAATGAGTTCCTAAATCTCGAAGGAGACAAGATATCTACCTCAAGGAATTGGGCAGTGTGGCTGCACGAATATTTAGATGAGTTTCCAGGCAAGCAAGATGTTCTTAGATATGCTCTTACTTCCAATGCTCCCGAAAGCAAGGACAATGATTTTACTTGGAAAGACTTTCAAGCACGCAACAATAATGAACTTGTGGCAGTATTGGGCAACTTCATCAATCGTGCATTAGTTCTAACTAATAAATATTTCGATAACAAAGTACCTGCTGTTGGAATACTCACTGATTATGACAACGAAACCATAGCAGAGGCTAAAAAGATAAAACAAGCTATTGAGAGCAATCTTGATAGGTTCCATTTCCGTGAAGCACAAAAAGAGGCTATGAACTTAGCACGAATTGGCAATAAATATCTTGCTGACACAGAGCCATGGAAAGTAGCTAAAACAGATATGGAGCGTACAGCCACCATCCTGAATTTATCTTTGCAAATAGTAGCAAATCTCGCTATTGCATTCGAACCATTTATTCCATTCTCTACAAAGAAGATTTATCAATTCCTAAATATTGACAAATTTGAGTGGAACAAACTTGTAAGTTTTGACCTACTGCCTGAGGGACATCAATTAGGCAACGCTGAACTGCTATTTGAGAAGATTGAAGACGAAACAATCGAGATACAGGTTCAGAAACTTCACAACACAAAGAAAGAGAATCAAGCCAACGAGGCTAAAGCAGCAAAAGCTAAACCAATCAAGCCAATCATTGAGTTTGATGATTTCACTAAAATAGATATCAGAACAGCAACTGTTCTTGAATGCGAAAAAGTTCCTAAAGCCGACAAATTGCTTCGCTTCTTGCTTGACGACGGACTTGGACAGCGTACTATACTATCGGGTATTGCTGCATTCTACCCAAATCCTGAAGAGTTAGTTGGATCTCAAGTTCTATTCATCGCCAATCTTGCCCCACGCAAGATGAGAGGGATAATGAGTGAAGGCATGATTCTGTCTGCCGAAAACCCTGATGGAACGCTTACTCTTGTTAGACCAAATGATAAATTGGCTAATGGTGCCGAAATTGTTTAGATATATAAGTAACCCTAAAAAATAAATATTTGAGGATGTCTGTAACAAACATCCTCATTTTTTTTCTCTTTCATGCAACCTTTTCCAAATATTGCCGTCTATTGTATAAGTAGATAAATTATTTACAAACTATAATAATATCAATCATGAGAAAATCAATTACTCTATTTTTAATTCTTATTGTAAGCTCATCACTATCTGCACAGCAACGCACCAAGAGCTTTATGGGCTGGCATTTGGCAAAGGATGCTCCCGCAAAGCTAAACGAAGTGAAGTTAAACTTGGGAACCACCATTTTTGGACTATTCCCAGAAATAAGCTATGAGAGAGTTCTGAGCGAAGATCTTAGTATTGGTGGTAGCGTTGGCATCAACCTCGGTGATGATTATCCATTAGATTTTGCAATCACACCGTATGCAAGATGGTTTTTTGGGGGCAGTTCAGCAAATCTTCAAAAGTTTGGCGCAGGCTTCTTTATTGAAGTTAATGGCTCTGTATTTGCTCAAGATTATGACCAGTATGATTATTCTTATGGTTCCTTCAACACATATTCTAAAAATAAGACAGCAGCAGGATTGGGATTGGCACTCGGTTGGAAATATCTCTCAAAAAACAATTGGGTAGGAGAGCTATATATGGGTGGTGGTCGCGACTTTGTAAACGATGATGGCTATCCAAGAATGGGCTTATCAATAGGAAAGAGATTTTAAGGACTTAATCATATACACAACACAATTTTTATGGATTATTGAAAACAGTGACGAGAGATTTCTCGTTGCTGTTTTTTTTGTATATCAACAAATTCGCTCAAAACACAATGCCGTCAGCAAACAATCTGTTAACTTTGCACTATAAACAAAAACAATAATGATGAAAAAGTCTTTTGATTTGAAAAAAGTGTTGCCCGACTTGTTGGCAATTGTGGCATTTGTTCTAATCTCCTTTATCTACTTCGCACCTGCAGTGATGGATGGTAGAGTGATAACACAACATGATTCGCTTGCGGCAGTGGGGCAGGGACAAGAGCAACGCAACTATATGGAGCGACACGATGGCGAGCGCACCCGATGGAACATATCAATGTTTAGCGGTATGCCATCCTACCAGATGAGCCCTACCTACGATTCGAGCAAACCACAAGACCTCACCAAAAAGGCATACTCATTGTTTTTGCCAAATTATGTCTATTTAGTTTTCATCATGATGCTTGGCTTCTATATCCTTATGCGAGCATTCAAAGCCAATCCTCTCCTTAGTGCATTAGGTGCTATCATATGGGCATTCTCATCATACTTCTTTATAATTATTGCAGCAGGACATATATGGAAGTTTATCACACTTGCATATATTCCACCCACTATTGCCGGACTCGTTTATGCTTATCGCAAACAATATTTGTTAGGTGGGTTATTGGTTATGATATTTGTGGCATTTCAGATATCGTCCAATCACATTCAGATGAGCTACTATTTTATATTCATGATGATGTTTATGGCAATAGCTTACTTTGTGGATGCTATTAAAAACAAAACACTACCAGATTTTTTTAAGGCTACAGCAGTGATAGCGATAGCAGGATTGATAGGCGTGGCAGCCAATGGAAGCAATCTTTATCACACATATGAATACTCTAAAGAGACAATGCGTGGCAAATCAGAACTATCGCACCATGGTGCCGAAAACAAATCATCAAACGGACTTGAACGTGATTACATTACCGCCTGGAGCTATGGAGTGGGTGAAACATGGACACTACTTGTGCCCAACACCAAGGGTGGGGCATCAGTTCCATTATCACAAAACGAAAGGGCGATGAAAAAAGCACGCCCCGAATACAAAGAGCTATATCAACAGATAGGACAGTATTGGGGTGAGCAGCCAGGCACATCAGGACCCGTATATGTGGGAGCATTTGTGTTGGCTCTATTTGTTTTAGGTCTGTTTATAGTAAAAGGTCCGATGAAATGGGCTCTACTTGTTGGAACCATATTCTCTATAATGCTATCGTGGGGCAAAAACTTTATGCCACTCACCGACTTCTTTATTGACTATGTTCCGATGTACAACAAGTTTCGAACAGTATCTTCCATCTTAGTAGTAGCAGAATTTACAATTCCATTGCTTGCCATATTAGCACTAAAAGAGATTATAGAAAAACCAAAGAGTGTTTTAGCAAATCGCAAAGCGTTGTATATTAGTCTGGGATTAACTGCAGGTATCCCCTTGCTATTTGCAATTGCCCCTACCCTATTCTTTTCATCATTCATTTCGTCATCAGAGATACAAGCTCTAAAGTCACTCCCATCAGAACACATACAACCAGTGATGTCTAACCTACAAGAGATGCGAGCATCAATGTTTGCTGCCGATGCATGGCGCAGTTTCTTTATCATAGCCATTGGTAGCGCAATTGTATGGTTGTTTCTAAGCAAGAGAATAAAAGCTGAATGGGCTGTGGCAGCTATCCTTGTAGTTTCGCTTGCAGATATGTGGGATGTAAACAAACGCTACCTTAATGATAGCGACTTCACTCCAAAGTCGAGCCAGCAACAAATGTTTGCAAAAACACAAACTGATGAATATATCCTTCAAGACCCAACGCTCTACTATCGAGTATTAAACATGGCTACAAGCACCTTCAACGATGGTGTCACACCTTACTACCACAAGATAATTGGTGGGTATCATGCTGCAAAGCTTCGCCGATATCAGGATATAATTGATGTACATTTGACTAAAGAGATGGGACAATTGCAACAAGATATTATCAATACACAAGGAGAATTAGATTCAGTGGACACAAACGGATTCAAAGTGTTGAATATGCTCAATGCCAAATGGGTGATTATGCCAGGACAAGAAGGAACTATACCTATCGAAAACCCATATGCCATGGGCAATGCATGGTTTGTAGATGATATCAAATTTGTAGATAATCCAGATGATGAGATTGAAGCTCTCTTCGACTTAAATCTGCATCACCAAGCAGTTGCCGACAAGCAGTTTGAGCACGTTTTGTCAGGATTTGAAGTTACACTAACCGACTCAGCATCCACAATCGAGCTTATATCATATGATTCTAATATACTCACATACAAATCATCATCAAGCAAACCCGAATTAGCAGTTTTCTCAGAAGTATATTACCCCAAAGGATGGCAAATAACCATTGATGGAGAATCAGCCGAAATGCTTCGTGCCAACTACACACTTAGAGCTTTGCCCATCCCAGCAGGAGATCACACAATTATATTCAAATTCGAACCCAAAAGCATCAAGGTTACAGACACTATCGCATATGTAGCTCTTCTGATTATGCTAATCACCGCAGGGTGGATTATATATCGTCGTATCAAATAAAAATAAACAAGCACCATTATTAATCAATTGAATATAGATATGAAAGCATCACACACTTTACTTTTGGCATTGCTCCTATTTGTTGCACTGCCCTCATTCTCGCAAGAGGACACCAGAAAAGAAATCATGAACTTGCCTGAGTCTGACTTCAACTTTGTGAACAAAGCTCGTCGCCTATTGGGCACCTATATCAAAGATGGCAACATGATAGAAGCCACAAAAATAAAAGATGCCCTGCTCGACGAGTACAACGGCGAGATAACTGAAGCATTCTACAATGTGGAATATATTCATCTCTTGTATGCATTAGGCGAATATGATGTGCTTCTCAATTTTATTGGTGTTATTGACATTGATAAGCAAGTTTCGTCTAATGTGGCCACATCTGCCCAAACAGACAAATTGAGAACTCTCCTTTTTGAGAATACTGCTGCTTACAACGATATAATGGCAATAGATATCAAAGAGAATGTAGAAAACGAAATGGAAAAGGACTTTCTGTTACTCCTTTTGTTTGACATTGCAGATACATCACGTCGAGGCACTCCCGAAGCGCAAGCACACACCGATGAAGCAAACAGATTATCAAACGCATATTTAGCAAAGTATCCTAATAGCCCTTACGACGAGTTTGTAAGAAAACATATCCGCTTCGAGTTTAAAGATTCAGACTGGGGATTCTATTGGGATTTTGGTCTGGGTGGCTCTGTTAATGGTGGTGATCTCAGAAATAGCATTGGCGGAGGCGGATTCGCCGCCACAATGGGATTAGAAGTTCGACATAAAAAAGTGTTGGGACAATTCAATTTTGAAATTGCAGACTCCAAGCTGGCAAAAGATATCGATATCAACAATACCACTTGGCGCATGGGCTCTACTTCCACCAACGCATCCTTTGTTCTCAATGCAGGATATCTTTTGTTGGAAAACAAGCGATGGAGCATATATCCTTTGGCAGGTGTTGGCTATTCAACCATTTATGCTGACAACGAACAGACAAAAGAAGACCCCAATTTGAAGAAGCTAAAAATAAACACCTTTTATCCAGATGTAGGTTTTGGCATAGATTTCAAATTATATATTCCTACACCATACTCAATGGAGAAAACACCCTTTGTCAGGGTCTCTCTCAAATACAAATACAAGATGTATAATTTTGAGCGAAAAGATCCAATATTCAAGGGACACCAACATTTCATTACACTCAGCTACGGATTGGGAGGAAGATCTCAGAATAGAGTGGAATAAATAAACACGAATATATGTTTGAATTATGCTGCTAAAACAACTAAAACCTCGTCAAGCACTCAATAAAACCTTCTTGAAGCAAAAGCCTAATCGATTGGATATCGAAAACTTCAAAAGCAATCTGTCAACCATGCTCAACCGCATGAATAATGACGAGGGCGAGGAGTTTCATAAGAATCTATTGTCAGATTTCCTAAAAGATACATACTACAAGCAGGAGTACTTTATAAACACTAAGGGGCGCAACGATTTGGTGATACATAATGGCAACAAAGCCAGCACGGCGGTGGGTGTGATTATTGAAATGAAAAAGCCCAATAACAATGCCGAGATGATTCGCATGGATGATATCAACCGAAAGGCTTTTCACGAGTTGGTGCTATATTATCTGCGTGAACGCATCACTCACAAAAACTTAGCGGTGAAGCATCTGATAATTACAAATATGAATGAGTGTTTTATATTTGATACCACAATGTTTGACAGATTGTTTGCCCAAAACAAGGCTTTTGTAAAACAGTTTACCGACTTTGAAGAGGGAAGACTTTCGGATAATAGAACTGATTTCTTTTACACACAGATAGCTGAGCCATATATACGAAATAGAACAACCGAAATAGAGTTTACCTACTTTGATATCAATGACTACCGCAAGTATTTGACCAAAGAGGATAAAAGAGAGGATAATGCACTGATACAACTGTTTAAACTATTATCGCCCGAACATCTGCTGAAACTTCCTTTTAGCAACGATAGCAATACGCTGGATAAGGCATTCTATGCTGAGCTGCTACACATCATGGGGCTAACCGAGATTAAGCAGGGAGGCAAAAAGCTAATTGGGAGACACAATATAGATAGCCGTGACGGTGCTTCGCTAATTGAGGAGACTATCAATCAATTGGACGCCTTGGATAAGCTATACAGATTGGAGAATGTTTCGCAATATGGAGTAGCAAAGGATGAACGATTATTTAATGTGGCTTTAGAGTTGGCTATTACGTGGATAAA
>CAZNRT010000070.1:0-14168 GCA_964575445.1 uncultured Proteiniphilum sp.
ACCCCCATAGTGGACTTTCACCACCAAGTTAAGCACCATGCACGGCACACAACAATAAGGGTATGATTGCGTCTCATACCCTATAAATATTTAGCTCATTCGACTTTTGTAGTCTTCATAGCCAAACTCTCGGTATAGCACAAACTCATTGTCTATCGTCCACAATCCAATAGATGGATGAGACACACCATTGAACATGGTTGTCTTGACGGTAGTATAATGTATCATATCCTCAAATACTATCTTATCGCCCACCTTGAGAGGCTCATCAAAAGACCATTCGCCCATAAAGTCGCCACTCAGGCAGCTATTACCACCCATTCTGTATGTAGGTTTTCCTTCCACAGGGTCGGAATATGCACCACGTATGGCAGGCTTGTATGGCATCTCAAGCGTGTCGGGCATATGACATGCAAAAGAGACATTGAGCATGGCGGTGAGCTGTCCATCATTTTCTACTATGTCGGCCACTTCAGACACCAACACCCCTGTTTGCCAAGCAAAGGCACTGCCTGGCTCCATTATTATTTCCAAATTGGGATATTTAGCTTTGAAGGCTTGCAACAATGCTATCAGATGCTCCACGTCATAATCTTTGTGAGTCATCAGATGTCCTCCACCAAGATTGAGCCACTCAATTTGAGTAAGAAACCTACCAAACTTTTGCTCTACAGCCTCGAGTGTTTTTTCCAAATCGTAAGAGTTGTTTTCACAAAGATTGTGCAGATGCAATCCCGATACTCCTTTGGGTAGATCCGCACCCATGTTTTTGGCAGTCACACCCAATCTCGAGCCCGGCATGCTTGGATTGTAAATATCGGTATCTACTACTGAAAATTCGGGGTTGATTCTGATTCCACATTTTATGTCCCTGCCCGATTCTACAATCTGTGGATAGAAACGATGAAATTGAGAAAGGGAATTGAAGGTGATATGGCTACTATATTTCATAAACTTAGGGAAGTCATAATCGGTATATGATGGAGCATAAGTGTGCGCCTTGCTACCCATCTCTTCGAATGCCAATTGCGCTTCGGCAACCGAGCTGGCTGTAGAATAGCCCACATATTCGCGCACGATGGGGAATGCTTTCCACAGTGCAAATGCTTTGAAAGCAAGAATTATATCAACATTGGCTCTTTCTTTTACCAATTTGATGAGTTGCAAGTTTTTACGAAATAGCCTCTCCTCCATCACGAAACATGGAGAGGGCACTTTGTTGAAGTCTATCATTTTCTTTGTATGTTCTATTTTTATTCTTTTGACGAACAAAAATACAAGACTTTATCTGATTAACCATATATCAAGTAACATAAATATGCTTTCAGATAAGGAATTGAGGTTATGCATAAAAACACTCTGCTGAAAACATGTTGAGATGAAGAATCAACATTAACGATTAATATTTAATATTTTATGCTTACCTTTGTACTAATAATTTGGTTTCAATTGTCTTAATCACGAGGCAATTTATGAAAAGGGAATTAGGTGAAAATCCTAAACAGACCCGCTGCTGTGAACTTCAAACCAAACATGTTTGCAAATTATCTCAATCGCCACTGTGATGCAGTTATGCAAAACGGGAAGGCTGCCAAACATGGAAGTAAGTCAGAAGACCTGCCAAAACAATCTACATAAGTTATTTAGCTTTCGGGGAGTGAAGCTTGAAAAACGATACTCAATTATTTATTAATATACGAGTTCATCATTTTCATAGCTTTGCCGAAATTATAAATTCGGTAAAAATGAAGTTGTTTTTTAAAATTGTTCTTATAGGTTTTATATTGATTTTTGCAGCTAACGGCTATAGCCAATCAGTTGCAGATAGCCTGCTATTGCCCGAGGTGATTATTATAGAAAAGGGTAACGACAAAGAGATTCGCTCAACATCGCCAATGCAGGTATTATCCCGAAAGTCAATACAAAATATCCAGGCAATAAATCTTTCGGATGCTGTGAAACACTTTTCAGGAGTAACGGTGAAGGATTACGGTGGCATCGGGGGCTTGAAAACAATTTCAGTGAGAAGCCTTGGAGCAAACCATACATCGATAAACTATAATGGTATTGCAGTGACAGATGTGCAATCGGGTCAAATAGATATTGGTAGATTTTCGTTGGACAATGTGGAAACCATATCGTTGATTTCAGGTCAGAGCGATCAGATATTCACAACTGCAAGAGAATTGGCATCGGCATCGGCTCTAAATATTATCACTTCTAATCCAATATTTGATGATGGAAAACGAGCTAATGGTAAGGTATCAATAAAAGGTGGTTCGTTTGGACTTATCAATCCTGCATTTAGTGGCAATTTCAAATTATCTGATATAATCTCCACAAACGTCAATGGCGAGTGGTTGTCATCCAATGGTGAGTATCCCTATCTTTTGTATTATGGCAAAGAGGGGGTGGATAGCTCGTCGGTAGAAAGGCGAAATAATAGTGATGTGGAAAATCTTAGACTCGAGACAGCTTTGTATGCTAACTTTTCGGATAGAACGAAGGCAGATGTAAGGCTGTATTACTATAAATCGGAAAGAGGATTACCAGGGGCTACAATATATTATAATACTGAGAATTATTCAAAACAGAGATTGTGGGACGAAACTATGTTTGCACAAGGTGGAATAGAGCATTCCTTCTCCAACAAATGGAGCGTTAAGTTAAGCTCTAAATATAATCATGGATATCTCAGATATTTAGACCCCACTTACTTGGGTGGTAGTGGCAAGATTGATGATAGATTCACACAGAGTGAAGCGTATGGTTCTGCATCAGTGTTGTATAGAGCATTTCGTGCTATATCTTTTTCGGCATCTACTGATATATCATCTGCTACAATGCACTCAAGCCGAAAATCATTTGCTACACCAACAAGGTTATTATCACAATCGGCATTAGCTGCCAAATGGATAAACGAATATGCAATAGCCACGGCAAGCGTGGTGTATTTGCAGACTCATGAATCGGTGGTGAATGGCACTGCAAGTGACAATTATAATAAGGTTTCTCCACATCTTAGCATTTCGGCAAAACCATTTGATAATAGCGACTTGCGTATAAGAGCTTTCTACAAAAATAGTTTTAGATTGCCTACATTCAATGATTTGTATTATCCATCCGTGGGCTCAAGAAATCTGAAACCTGAAGATGCTACACAATATAATGTGGGAGTGACATATAGTGCTTCAATAAAAGAATGGGCTCCGCTACTAAAAATGACTGTAGATGTGTATCACAACGAGATAAAAAATAAGATTGTAGCCTACCCTACTTCTAATCTACACCAATGGGCTATGATGAACTTTGGAAAAGTAGAGATAAATGGAGTAGATGCAACAATTGAATCGGCATTGAAGATAAATGCTAAAACCAATTTATTATTAGCATCTTCTTACACTTATCAGAGTGCGACGGACAAAACGGATAAGAGCAAGTCAACTTATAATCATCAACTGCCATACACTCCAAATCACTCAGGCTCGGCAAGGGCATTGATAGAAACAGTTTGGGTAGATCTTGCATATTCGCTTATCTGGTCGGGCGAGAGGTATTATAATGCTTACAACTCTCCGCAATATCAATTGAATGGTTTTTTTGATCATGGAATAACTTTGTCAAAAGAGATAACAAGCAGATTTGGGAAAATAACTATGAGTATAGAGGGAATGAATTTGTTGAACAAGAATTATCAGATTGTTCGCAATTATCCCATGCCAGGCAGGTCGTATAGAGCTAATATAAAATTGAATTTCTAATTATAAAATTTAAATACAGGCTTGCACTCCTTTATTATATGGAGTGCACCATAAACTCAACAAACAATATATTTTTATGAAAAAGTATTATTTACTATTTGTGGCTTTTGTTGCCCTAATTTTAGCATCATGCGTTAAGTCAGAACCAATCATTGAAGACGATGGTATGAAAATTCCTTCAAACTCAATATTTATATTGAACGAGGGAGTTATGAATAATATTGATGCCACATTATCGTTGTACGACATAGATAATAAAAAGAAATATGCTGATTTCTTTAATTTGGTAAATGAGAAGGCTCTCGGAGACACAGGCAATGATATGATCAGATATGGCTCTAAGATATATATATCACTTACACACTCGAGCGTGATTCAGGTTATTAATTCGAAAACGGGCAAGCTTTTGAAGCAAATATCAATGAAGGATGATGGAGTATCAAAAGGTCCTAACAAAATGGTGGCTCATGGCGGAAAGGTGTATGTGACGTCATATGATGACACAGTGACACGCATTGACACCACTTCTATGGAAAGAGATGGCGATGTGAAGGTTGGTCGTGACCCAGAGGGCATATGTGTATCAGGCAACAAGCTATATGTTGCAAACTCAGGTGGATTGGATTATGAAACTGGCAACTTTGACAACTCATTGTCGGTTATCGATATTGCAACATTCAAAGAGATAGAAAAAATTGAGGTTGGCAAAAATCCTTATCAAGTATATCCTGACTCTAAGGGTAATGTATATGTATCAATCAGGGCAATATATGAAGACTGGAATATGGTATCGCCAGCTTCATTGAAAAAGCTAAATACGCAAACGAAAAAAGTTGAAACAATTGAGAATATTACACCAAGCAAATTTGTGATAGTTGACAACATTGCTTACATCATCATTGAGGACTGGACAAAGGCTGTAGTCTCAACATACGATTGCTCGAATAATAAGATATTGAAAGAAAACATTATTCCTTCAGACTATGTGATGTCCACCCCTTATCACATCTCGATAGATAAAACTTCGGGTGATATTTTCTTGACTGATATAGATGATTATACCAAACCTGGCAATGTACACTGCTTCGACAAAAATGGTAGTCCAAAATATATCGTGAAGGAAACGGGGATGAACCCGACAGTGGTAGTGAAATAAAATATTGAGTAGGATATTTCTACTTTTTTAAAAGGGGTGTATAAATGATACATCCCTTTTTTTTATGTAGAGGAATAATACAGCTACTTTCACAATGATTCGTTCATTTAGTTTTGATTATCTTTGCAATATAGATATTGTAAAACAATAGCCACAATACAAATTTATAATAGAATCATGAGTCCAAAAATATGTGCAATACTTAATTACCCACCCCATTACAGAAAATCTATCTATAAACTGATGGAGAAAGAGTTGGATATTGATTTCTATTTTGGTGATAAATTGGATAGAGAAATAAAGAAATTGGATTATTCGGAGCTTGAACGAAAAGCCAATGAGGTGCGCAATGTTTGGATTTATGGACCTATTTACTATCAGAAAGGTGTGGTGGCTCTTATTTTCAAGAAAAAATATGACAAGTATATAGTGACGGGTGAGTTTTATTGCTTGAGCACGTGGTTGATATTACTATTTGCTAAATTGGTCGGGAAACCTGTTTTCATGTGGACGCATGGCTTGTATGAACATGACAAACCTTGGAAGAAATTAGTGAAACGATTTTATTATAATCTGTGTGAAGGTGTATTTTTGTATAACAACTTTACGAAAAACATGATGATAGATAATGGAAGTAATCCCGAAAAACTTCATGTAATATATAATTCGTTGGACAATAAATTACAAAGAAAATATCGGGAGGATTTGCAAAGAAATAGCATTTATAAAGACTGGTTTGGGAATAATCATAGAGTGCTTTGTTATACAGGACGTGTTAATGCTGATAAGAAATTGGAAATGCTTATTGATGCTGTAGCTTTACTAAAAGATAGAGATGAGAATTATAATGTTGTGATAATTGGAGATGGTGAAGAAGTAAATAATCTAAAACAATATGCAAATAAGAAAGGTGTCGACAACATTTGGTTTTATGGTGCCTGCTACGATGAGTCTATTTTGAGCAACATGATTTTTAATGCTGACTTGTGTGTGTCGCCAGGAGATATAGGGCTAATGACTATTCATTCTTTGGGATATGGCACACCTGTGGTGACACATAATAATTTTGCACATCAAGGACCAGAATTTGAAGCTATTATTGATGGCATAACTGGTGCCTTTTTCCAACATAACAATATCATATCTTTATTTGAAACTATCTCTTTGTGGTTTGAAGCCAACGGCAATAGCTCTCGAGATAATATTGCGACTAATTGTTACAAAGTGGTAGATGAGCTTTATAATGAAGAGTATCAAATAAAAATAGTAAAGAGTGCTATGGAGTAATTATCCTCTCCTACTGTTCAGAGTATTATTTCCATAATATTACAACAAGACTGATAACAGCAATAAACAACCATAAGAACACACCTGCAACAAGTGGCTTTACACCAACACTTTTGAGAGCTCTAATAGACAAACCCGACCCTATCAGAAATAGCGTAATGGTCATTCCCTTCTTTGCCCAAAATATCAATGAAGAAGTAAGCGTTTCGGGTAGATTGAAATAGGTATTAAACACCATAGCTAAAACAAAGAATAAAATAAACCATGGTATAGATATCTTCTTCTCTTTTTTTCTAAACACAAGAGCGGTAACTAATGCTAAGGGAATAATCCATAATGCTCGAGTGAGCTTTATCATAGTGGCTATTTGTAATGCCTCTGTTCCATATGCTGTGCCTGCACCCACAACAGAGCTTGTGTCGTGAATTGCAATTGCAGCCCACATTCCAAATTGTTCTTGTGTGAGCTGAAATAACTTGCCCAGTGGTGGAAATATAAAAAGTGCAATAGCATTTAATAGAAATATTGTTCCTAAAGATACTGATATTTCATCGTCTTTTGCTTCGATGATTGGTGCAACTGCTGCAATGGCACTACCACCGCAGATAGCGGTCCCCGAGGCAATGAGATAGGATATATTGCGACGCATACCTAAAACTTTTCCAACAAACAATCCTAATATTATAACTGAAATAACTGAGACAACGGTAAACAGCATACCCTCTTTTCCACTTTGCAACGACTCGAATAGGTTCATGCCAAAACCTAAACCAACGACAGAGAACTGCAAAAGATATTTAGAAACTCTACCTGACACTTTGACAAATGGATTGCCAATTGTAAAACCTAAGAAAAGCCCTAAGAAAAGAGCAATTGCAGGGGATACAAATGGCATAAAGCATAATAATAAAAATATGAAGAAGATAATTCTGTGAAAATTACCATTGCGTATCGAAAGTGTAATCATAAGAAAAAATATGGCTGATAGCTTTTTAAAACTATCAGCCTTTACATTTTTAATGTTATACTTGAGAAGAAATTATTATTGCTCAAGTACTGAGACGAATACTTTAAACATTTTATCGGGTATGAGTTGTAGAATCATAATCTACAGTTCCTTCGGGAGACGAGCTATTTATTTTAGATAAGTTTCTTCTTTTGAAATAGAAGTACTCATTTGCATCTTTAGAATCTCTTACAATTCTATCGAGTTCAAATCCGTTTCTGCTCATCAAATTGATAGCAGCAATCATTCCATTAAATGAGATTACTTTTCTGCGCTCGTCTTGTATTTGAGAAATACGACCTCCTTGTCCAAAGTCAATACGAACAGTAATCTTACTGGATAGAAGTGGTCCTGTATCAGACCAAAGCATAACATAGTCAGCATCCAAATCGCTAATCGCAACATTATTTACATACTGTGCCTTCATTGAGGACAAACCAGCCAAAAGAAGAAGTGCTGTAAAAAATAATTTTATTTTCATATAGTTTTGTATTTAAAGAACTTCCCAAATTAATAAGAATCATTTTCTCATCAACTTGGGAAGTATGGTTTAATATTAATCTAATTTCAATACTGCTAAGAAGGCTGTTTGTGGAACTTCCACGTTACCTACTTGCTTCATTCTCTTCTTTCCCTCTTTCTGTTTTTCTAATAGCTTACGCTTACGAGAGATATCTCCACCATAACATTTGGCTGTAACATCTTTACGTACTGCCTTGATAGTTTCGCGTGCAACAATTTTTGCACCAATTGCTGCTTGTACAGCTATGTCAAATTGTTGGCGAGGTATCAATTCTTTCAGCTTTTCACACATTCTGCGACCAAATGTTTGGGCATTGTCAGCATGTGTAAGAGTTGAGAGTGCATCTACTGGTTCTCCATTGAGCAATATGTCAAGTTTAACCAACCTCGATGGACGGAAATCATGAATGTGATAATCAAAAGAGGCATAACCTCTTGATATACTTTTTAGCTTATCATAGAAATCAATTACTATCTCTCCTAATGGCAAATCAAATATAATCTCAACTCTATTTCCTGAAATATAATCTTGCTTTATCAATATTCCACGCTTGCCAAGACAAAGTGTCATTATTGGTCCAATATATTCAGTGCTCGTGATTATTGATGAACGGATAAACGGCTCCTCTATATGATCTATCAGAGTAATATCTGGCAGTCCCGCTGGATTGTGAACCTCTTTCATGTTGCCTTTTTTATCATACACCTTATACGATACGTTGGGAACGGTGGTAATCACATCCATATTAAACTCTCGCTCAAGTCTTTCTTGAATTATCTCCATATGAAGAAGTCCCAAGAAACCACATCGGAAGCCAAAGCCTAAAGCCACAGAAGATTCGGGTTGGAAAGTAAGTGAGGCATCATTTAATTGAAGTTTCTCAAGTGAGGCTCTTAGATTTTCAAAATCTTCAGACTCAATTGGGTAAACACCAGCAAAGACCATTGGCTTGACCTCTTCGAAACCATCTATTGCCTTTTCGCATGATCGTTTGGTATGGGTTATTGTATCACCCACTTTTACTTCCTTCGATGTCTTAATTCCCGAAATTATATATCCCACATCACCACATTCAACTCTACTTCGAGGGTTCATGCCAAGTTTTAATATCCCTACTTCATCAGCTTGATATTCTTTTCCTGTATTTACGAACTTTACTAAATCTCCTTTAGCAATACTGCCATTTTCAATTTTGAAATATGCAATGATACCACGAAAAGAGTTAAACACTGAATCGAAAATAAGAGCTTGAAGTGGAGCCTCAGGGTCGCCCTTGGGAAATGGTACTCTATCAATAATAGCAGATAATATCTCTTCTATCCCAACGCCGGTCTTCCCACTTGCACGTATTACATCAGAACGTGGACAACCAAGTAAATCTACAATTTGGTCTTCCACCTCGTCAGGCATTGCGCTATCTAAATCAATTTTATTTAGAATAGGAATTATCTCCAAATCATTTTCAATAGCCATATAAACATTGGATATTGTTTGTGCTTGGATTCCCTGAGCAGCATCAACAATGAGCAAAGCACCTTCACAGGCAGCAATAGAGCGCGACACCTCATAGGAGAAGTCAACGTGTCCTGGAGTATCTATTAGGTTAAGCGTAAACTTCTCGCCACCATATTCATAATCCATCTGTACGGCAGTACTCTTAATAGTAATACCTCGCTCGCGCTCTAAATCCATACTATCAAGTACCTGCGAATGCAAATCCTTACTATCAATGGTTTTAGTAAATTCCAGCAAACGATCGGCAAGCGTACTCTTACCATGGTCAATATGTGCTATAATACAAAAGTTACGTATATTCTTCATTTAATTTAAATAAAACATTATTTGTGCTTAGGCAGAATAAGTATTGATATAAACAAATTCAATACCTCGCAATAAAATATAATGATAATTACGAGCTCAGTGATATATCTGAATTGTAGTTGATTTTTTTACTATTAATCAGTTATTAGCACTAAAACTCTGCATGATTGGGCGTTCTGGGGAAAGGAATTACATCACGAATATTAGTCATTCCTGTTACAAAAAGCATTAGTCTCTCAAAACCAAGACCAAACCCTGAATGTGGAGCTGTTCCAAATTTGCGTATATCAATATACCACCAAATTGGATCTACATCCATATCCATCTCCTCAACGCGCTCAAGTAGCTTGTCATAATTAGACTCACGCTCTGAACCACCAATTATTTCTCCAATTTTTGGGAACAGAACATCCATTGCTCTAACAGTCTTCCCATCCTCGTTTAATTTCATATAAAACGACTTGATATCCTTTGGATAATCTGTTAGAATTACTGGACATTTAAAATGTTTCTCAACAAGATATCTTTCATGCTCTGATTGCAGATCCGCACCCCAATAAACTGGATATTCAAACTTTTGTCCAGACTCTTCTAATATCTTTACACCTTCGGTATATGTAAGCCTTATGAAATTATTATCAACCACAAATCTCAATCTGTCAATTAATTCTTCATCATACATTTTGGCCAAAAACTCAATATCTTCCAGACAATTAGTGAGAGCATATTGCACAAGATATTTTAGAAAATCTTCTGCTAAATCCATATTGTCAAATATGTCATAAAACGCAACTTCGGGTTCAATCATCCAAAACTCTGCTAAGTGTCTTGGAGTGTTTGAATTTTCAGCACGGAACGTAGGTCCAAATGTATAAATAGCACCTAAAGCCATTGCTCCTAGTTCACCTTCAAGTTGCCCAGAGACAGTTAAATTAGTTTGTCGCCCAAAGAAGTCTTGACTATAATCCACTTTTCCATCTTCACTTCTTGGTGGATTGCCATGATCAAGTGTCGATACCTCGAACATTGCGCCAGCACCTTCAGCATCTGAAGCAGTAATTATTGGTGTGTGGAAATAGTAAAATCCTCTATCGTTAAAATATTTGTGAATCGCATAAGACATGTGATGACGCATACGGAAAATGGCTCCAAATGTGTTGGTGCGCGGGCGCAGGTATGCAATTTCTCTAAGGAACTCAAGGGAGTGCCCCTTTTTCTGCAAAGGATAGGTAGCGGGGTCGGCAGAACCATATATTTCAATTTCAGTTGCCTGCAATTCTACGGTCTGTCCCTTACCTTGCGATTCAACTAATTTACCATTAACATTGATGCATGCTCCAGTTGTGATTGTCTTTAAATACTCTTCACCAAAGCTTGGAACATCAATAACAACTTGAATATTATTAATTGTAGAACCATCATTCAATGCAACGAAGCTTACATTTTTATTTCCTCTACGGGTGCGAACCCATCCTTTTAAATTTATTTCATCACCAAATGTTGTAAGCTTTAAAGCTTCTGCTATTTTTGTTCTTCTTATCTGTTTCATAATCACTCTTAAATCCCTATTTGGATATATGATCCATACTATTTGGGTAAACTATGCACATGGCACATAGTTATAAATATTATTTTTATTGTTTATAACAAGTTCCCTCTCAAAAACATATTTGAGAGAGAACAATTTTTTTCCTATATAATTATGTTAATCAAATGCGCCCATTCTAAGCATATTAACTTCTCTTTCCGTTAGATAGCGCCATTTGCCACGAGACAAGCTCTTCTTTGTCAATCCAGCAAAGTAAACTCTGTCAAGCTTTAATACTCGGTAGCCTAATTTCTCGAAAATTCTTCTTACAATACGATTTTTTCCTGAGTGTATTTCGATTCCGATTTGAGATAGATCATCTTCACTTACATAGCTTATAGCATCTGCATGAATTTCACCATCTTCTAATTCGATACCATCAGCAACAGCTTGCATATGCTCCATTGCTACGGGTTTATCCAACCACACTTGGTATATTTTTCGTTTTTCGTATCTCGGATGTGTTAGTTTTGAAGCAAGATCACCATCGTTTGTTAGTAATAAGACACCAGTCGTGCCTCTATCAAGACGTCCCACTGGATATATTCTTTCAGAACATGCAGCCTTTACTAAATCCATTACTGTTTTGCGATTTTCTGGATCATCAGTTGTTGTTACAAAGCCTTTTGGTTTATTTAGTAGAACATATACCTTACTTTCAAGTCTTACAACCTGATCGTTATACTTTACTTCATCTGCACGAGTAATTTTAGTACCCAATTCTGTTACAACCTCATCATTTACTTTCACAAGTCCTGATTCAATATATTCATCAGCTTCACGACGCGAACAAACACCCGCATTTGCCAAATACTTATTTAGGCGTATTGGTGTATTAGAATCAGTGCTTTCTTTGTATTTGACTTGTTTGAAAACCTTCTTCTTTTTCAATGTCTTTTGAGGTCTTTGCCCTCCTCCCGAGTGCATACTGTTTCTTCTGTCTTGTGGATTATAAGTGCGCTCTCCACCTCTTTGGCTATTTGCAGCTGGCACAGCTCTATCGCCAACTCTGGGGCGACGCTTTCTCATTCCGCCCTCATCCTGATCATTCTCACGGCGTCTGTTAAAATTGCCCTCATTTGATTGACGGTAATTTCCCTCATTTGATTGACGATAGTTACCCTCGTTAGATTGACGATAGCCTCCCTCATTAGATTGACCATATCTACCTTCACCTTGATGTGTCCTTCTGTCGGAGTTGTAATTTTTGTTTGAATAAGAGTGTCTCTCATTGTTCGCATTATCGTACTTACGATTAGAGTGCGAATTGTTGTTAGTTGTCATTACTTTTTAATTTTAATTATCAATAGCCTCACGGCTTTCTTTTTAAAAAACCTATTTTATATCCTGTGACTTAATTATTTATATTCCTGTATAGTTTTGTGGAGTTATTTTCTTCAATTCATCTTTTACCTCTTTGCTCAAATCTAAATTATCGATAAACCCAGAAATACTCTCTTTGGTAATATGTTGGTTTGTACGTGTCAGATCTTTCAATGCTTCATAAGGTTTTGGGTAGCCCTCTCTTCTTAAAACTGTTTGGATACCTTCTGCAACTACTGCCCAATTCTGCTCCAAATCATTATTAATCTCCTCCTGATTTAATAACAATTTATTCAGTCCTTTTGTTGTGCTTTTTATAGCAATTAATCCATGAGCTAAAGGCATCCCAATATTTCGTGTTACAGTAGAGTCAGTCAAGTCTCTCTGGAGTCTCGATATAGGAAGTTTTGAAGACAAATGCTCTAATAACGCATTTGCTATACCCAAATTTCCTTCAGCATTCTCAAAATCAATAGGATTTACTTTATGCGGCATAGCAGAAGAGCCAACTTCTCCTTCTTTTATTTTTTGTTTGAAGTATTCCATAGATATGTATTGCCACATATCACGAGTGAAGTCTATTAGAATAGTATTAATTCGCTTTAATGTATCAAAAGAAGAAGCCAAATCGTCATAATTAGAAATTTGAGTTGTACATTCCTCCCTAACCAAATCAAGCTTGTCTAATAAAAACTTGTTGCCAAAAGCTTTCCAATCTACATTTGGATATGCAACATGATGAGCATTAAAATTGCCGGTTGCACCTCCAAACTTACCCTTGTTAGGAGTGTTTTTTAGAATTGCAATTTGATTTTTCAGCCTATATTCAAATACGCCAAATTCTTTACCCAAGCGAGTAGGTGATGCTGGCTGTCCATGAGTGCGAGCCAACATTGATATATTTTCCCATTTTATTACTAATTCGGACAAAATAGATACCAATTTTTCTAATTCTGGAATATAGACTTTCTCCAAAGCATCTTTATACATTAATGGAGTTGCAGTATTGTTAATATCCTGAGAGGTTAAGCCAAAATGAATAAACTCTATATATGGAAAGAGATTTAGCTCTTCAAATTTTCCCTTCAAAAAATATTCAACTGCTTTCACATCATGGTTTGTAATTTTTTCGATGTCTTTGATTCGTTGGGCATCTTCTTTTGTAAAATTAATCACTATCTCTCTCAACACTTCATAGAGTGAACTATCAACCTTGTCGAGCGGAGTAATTGCAAGCTCACAAAGTGAAATAAAATATTCCACCTCTACATGTGTTCTATATTTAATTAAAGCATATTCAGAGAAGAAATCAGTTAAGTCTTCAACAGAGTTTCTGTAACGTCCGTCAATAGGAGAGATAGCAGTAAGTTTGTCAAGTTTCATTGTCAACACGATTTGTTTTTATTTTTAGAAGTTGTAAAAAAAATCACTTTCTCATTTTACTTCACTTATCTACTATTGGTAGTCAGCTCTTTTAGATAAGTAATTTTTATAATTATCATTTTGTTTTGACCACAAAAATAGTGATAATTTAGGTGTCGGGAAAATATTTCTAAAAATATTTACAAAATGTTTTGGTGGCAATAAAAAAGTATCTATCTTTGCATCGCAATTAAGGAAAGCAATATACTTAATGCAAGTGAAAGTTTAAATATTGGGGCGTTTAGCTCAGCTGGTTCAGAGCATCTGCCTTACAAGCAGAG
>CAZNRT010000071.1:0-14092 GCA_964575445.1 uncultured Proteiniphilum sp.
ATGAATCTGATGATTACAAAATAATTAAAGATAATATTAAATCATTAAATCCTTTTTTTGAAAACATATACTCAAATACAAAAAAAGCGTATGGCATATTACATGAAACAAATAATACGACATTGTTCATTAAAGAGCTAAAAAAAGGATTCAGCAATAATGGTAATAGTATTGATGAAAAAGTGATAGATATATTTCTTGAAATATATTTACAATATCCTGATAGTTTAGATGATATCTACTTTTTGGTTAATAAATATTCTGAAATAATTAATTCATCAATTGATATTACTGTTGAAGAAAAATCAAATATTTATTCAGCATTATCAATCGCTGCATATAGCTCAATATACTGGGAACAGCAATTAGAAAATTATAAAAATGAATTCGATGAATAACAAAACAGTTTGGAACTTTTTGACAGTATCACTATTTGCCTCATTTCCTTTATTATATATAAACTCCAAAGTAGGAACTATTATTTTTACGATACTGCTCTCCCTCCTTGTAGTTGCAATTATTTCAAATTACTTCTTATCAGTATGGTTTAGAAAGTTAAAGCATAACTTATCAAAGATCAAACCAACAAATAATGTTATTGTAAATCTATTTTGCATTTATGCTAATATAATGACTTCATTCATTGCATATCAACAAAACAAAAAAGACGTTGCAATAGTATTCATAGCATTCGCTATAGCTTCTCTTGTTCTAATATTAATTGAATTAAAAGTTCACCGTGACAAATAAAGCGTACGTACAACATTTGTTGGCTCTATCACTAATCAGACTTTATTTACACACTAAATATCAAATCAACTCTAATTTGCTTTTTCACATTCTCTTTCATAAGCAAATTAGAGTGATTTGATTTATTTTTCCATAATCATATTCACTCATCCGTCACACAGCCTTCGGATGCAGACGATACACTCTTAGCATATTTGTAGAGCACCCCACGTGTAGCTTTTAATGGAGGTTCCACCCAGTCAGCACGCCTCAAGGCGAGCTCTTCATCTGAGATTAGAACGTCGATAGTATTGTTAATTGCATCAATACGAACGGTGTCGCCATTACGCACAAGAGCGATATTACCCCCAAGTTGAGCTTCGGGCGTGACATGACCGACCACAAAGCCATGAGAACCACCAGAGAATCGTCCATCAGTAATCAGAGCTACATCTTTACCCAATCCTGCCCCCATCAATGTGGAAGTGGGCTTAAGCATCTCGGGCATACCTGGTCCACCTTTGGGACCTACGTATCTAATGACCACTACCTCACCCTTTTGCACCTCATTGTTTAGCATAGCATCTATAGTCTCTTGCTCGCTATCAAACACATGCGCTGGTCCTTCAAAATACTCTCCCTCTTTGCCTGTAATCTTTGCTACTGCCCCTTCCGTAGCCAGATTGCCAAATAGAATGCGAATGTGGCTATCTTTCTTAATCGGATTGTCTAATGAATGAACAATCTCTTGCCCAAGCTTTAATCCTGGCACTTCAGCTAAGTTTTCAGCCATTGTTTTTCCAGTTACGGTGAGACAATCACCATGAAGCATACCATTTTCGAGCATAAACTTCAATACGGCGGGGGTTCCACCCTGTTCCTGCAAATCTTCCATCACATATTTGCCACTTGGCTTGAAGTCGGCGAGCATGGGGGTAATCTTTCCAAGGCGAACAAAATCATCAAGAGTGATATCCACATCTGCCGCCTTAGCCATTGCTATAAGATGCATGACAGCATTAGTAGAGCCACCCAAAATAATCACCAATCTGATAGCATTTTCAAATGATTTTTTGGTGAGAATATCGCTTGGCTTTATATCCTTTTCAATTAGATTTTTGATAGCCGCTGCTGCTTGTGGCATTTCTGCTTTCTTCTCGTTGCTATTTGCGGGATTAGATGATGTATATGGCAAACTCATACCCAATGCTTCGAGTGCAGATGCCATTGTGTTGGCGGTGTACATTCCTCCACATGCTCCTGCACCAGGAGTAGCACGGGCTATAATTTGTTTATAGTCTTCTTCGCTAATTGTGCCAGCCACTTTTTGTCCAAGTGCTTCAAATGCCGACACTACATCAAGTTTTTGACCTTTGTAGTATCCAGCAGCAATGGTGCCACCATATATAATAAGTGACGGACGATTGAGGCGACTAAGTGCTATTGCTGCACCTGGCATATTCTTGTCGCACCCCACTATAGCCACAATACTGTCATACCACTGTGCACCCGCATTGGTTTCGATAGAATCGGCGATCACATCACGTGACACCAATGAGTATCTCATTCCTGAAGTTCCCATCGAAATACCATCGCTTACTCCAATTGTGAAGAAGTTTAATCCTACCAATCCAAGTTTATTAACATGAAACTTAACGTGTTCGCCAAACATATTGAGATGCATATTACAAGGATTGCCATCCCATCCAGCACTTACAATACCAACTTGTGGTTTCTGAAAATCTTCATCAGTAAGCCCTACGGCATGAAGCATTGCCTGAGCTGCGGGCTGAGATTCGTCTTGTGTAACGTGACTACTGTACTTATTTAATTTTTCGGACATAATTTTTATTGTGATTTTTATATTCTTAAAATGTGAACATAGATTATAACACCGATTCTAATGGTTAGTTTAATATTAGTGATGATACCTCGTTGAGTTTCAAACAAAATATTTTTGCAAATCGAATACGCTTCTATTATCTTAACAAAATGATGCTATTTTGTCGATTCAAACATTGCGTCTGTCTATTTTAGAGCTCTAATAAAGGTGAAAGGGTAAAAACTTAACATGTGCAAAGACAATAAATGGCTAAGTTTGTGGAAATTTACACTTAAAAATGAACAAGAGAAACAAGATAATCGTATTCACAGCCATTGGTCTGTTGATATTGGGAATGATATTTCTCCCAAGGATTAAGTCACTATTTGGTCCAAGTAATGAAAAAACACCAGATACTACTGGTCGTGCACTCGGTGGTGCTCGTCAGCAACTGAGTGTTACAGCCACAGTATTGGAGCCACAAATGTTGCGTAGCGACCTATATATAGCCCGAGGCATTCTACTACCAGACGAGGAGGTGGATTTAACATTTGAAACCTCAGGCAAAATAACAGAGATATCTTTTACCGAAGGTGCTTTTGTGCAAAAGGGACAGCTATTGGCTAAAATAAATGACGCTCCGCTACAGGCAGAGCTCAAAAAGCTAAAGGCTCAAATGCCATTGGCAGAAGATAGAGTGTATAGACAAAAGACTCTTCTTGAAAAAGATGCTATTAGCCAGGAGACATACCAATCGGTAAATACTGAATTAGAAAAACTAAAAGCCGATATAGAGCTTGTGGAATCGAGAATAGATCAAACAAAGCTTAGAGCTCCATTTAGTGGAGTGATAGGGTTGAGACAAGTGAGTGTGGGTGCTTATGCATCACCAACGGTGAAAATATCACAACTTACTAAAATATCTCCTCTCAAACTTGAGTTCTCGATGAATGAGAATCAAGTGGCTCAAATCAAGCCTGGCTCAAAAATAACATTTACAGTAGCCAATGACTTAAATGTATATAGTGCCGAGTTATATGCAGTGGAATCACAATTAGATCCCAAAACATTGACACTCAAAGGTAGAGCTCGGTATGCTAATAGTGATGGAAAACTAAAGCCAGGATTGTCGGGCAACATTGAAGCTCTACTGAGCGAAATACCCGATGCAATAATCATACCCACAATATCCAGCGTCACGGAGATGGGTAGAGATATTGCTTTTGTATATAAAAATGGTGTAGCACAAGAGGTCGAAATCACAAAGGGATATAGAACCTCTTCACACGTGCAGATAGTATCGGGGCTATCATCAGGCGACACACTGCTCACTACTGGTGTGATGCAATTAAGAAACGGAATGCCCGTAAAGATTGCTGAAATTGTACCCAATTCGTTAGGAGAGAAATAAAAATGAATTTATCAGAATTAAGTATTAACAGACCAGTGCTTGCAACAGTATTGGTATTAATTATCATCATATTTGGGATGATTGGCTACAACAGCCTTGCAGTGAGAGAATATCCCAACGTTGACAATCCCATTATTACTGTATCTGTTTCATATCCTGGAGCTAATGCCGAGGTAATCGAGAATCAGATAACTGAGCCACTTGAGCAAAATATTAATGGTATTCCAGGCATTCGCTCGCTTATGAGCCAGAGTAGTCAAGGAATGTCGAGAATCACAGTAGAGTTTGAGCTAAGTGTTGATATGGAAACCGCAGCCAATGATGTGCGTGATAAAGTATCGCGTGCTCAAAGATATCTGCCACGTGATGCCGACCCACCTACAGTAGCAAAGGCTGATGCTGATGCCGACCCTATTATGCAAATCATGGTAGAAAGCTCTACTCGCTCATTGCTCGAATTATCTGAAATAGCGGAGCTTACCATTAAGGAGCGTTTGCAGACAATATCCAACGTAAGTGCTGTTGAGATATGGGGTGAAAATCGATACTCTATGCGCTTGTGGTTAGACCCCGTGAGAATGGCAGCCTACAATATCACCCCCATGGACGTGAAGAATGCTTTGGATAGAGAAAATATCGAACTGCCAGCTGGTAGCATTGAGGGAGATCATATAGAACAAGCCATCAGAACTATGGGTTTGATGCAGACACCCGTTGAGTTCAACAATATGGTTATCATTGAGGATAATTATCGCATTGTCAGATTTGGAGACATTGGCACCGCAGAACTTGATAGTGAAAATCGTAAAAGCATTTTGAAAAGCAATGGCTTTCCAATGGTAAGCTGTGTGGTAATTCCTCAACCAGGTGCAAACCAAATTGTGATTGCCGATGAAGTTAGGGAGCGAATAGAGCAGATGCGCAAGGATCTTCCCGACGACGTGAATGTAGATGTTGCTTTTGACAATACTCAATTTATACGCTCGTCAATTAGCGAAGTTCAAAACACAGTTGTAGTAGCTTTTATATTGGTAGTTATTATCATATTCTTATTCTTAAGAAATACCCGAGTTACTCTCATCCCCACATTAGTGATTCCCATATCACTAATTGGCACATTCTTTATAATGTATTTGGCGGGCTTTTCCATCAATGTATTGTCAATGCTGGCAGTGGTGCTATCAGTGGGATTGGTGGTGGATGATGCCATTGTGGTAGTTGAAAATATCTTCCTCAAAGTAGAGCACGGTATGTCACCACGCAAAGCATCAATTGAGGGCTCTAAAGAGATTTTCTTTGCTGTAATCTCAACTACTATTACACTTGTAGCCATCTTTTTCCCAATTATCTTCCTTGAGGGAATGACGGGGCGACTGTTTCGTGAGTTTAGTATCGTTATTTCGGGTGCAGTGATTATATCCTCGTTTGCAGCATTATCTTTTGTGCCAATGCTATCTTCAAAACTGTTGGTGCGCAAGAAGAAGCAAGACAAGTTTTATATGAAAACCGAGGTTGTTTTCATATTCATGAATAACGCCTATGACAAGGCATTAAGAGGATTCCTAAAGCGTAAATGGCTAATATATCCTATAACTATTGTATCAATAGTAGTGGCAGCAATATTGTGGAACACCATTCCTGCTGAGATGGCACCATTGGAAGACCGCTCTCAAATTATGATTAGAACTTCAGCTCCTGAGGGTGCTACATTTGAGTTTACGAGAAATTATAACGAAAAGATTTCCAATATTGCTGACTCTATTGCTTACGAAAGGGAAACTGTAATATCATTTGTGCGAAGTGGTTTTAGTATGTCAAGAATAATATTACCAGACATGAGATTGAGAGATCGTAGCCAGATGGAAATTGCTGACAAACTCACTATTGCCGTTCGCAATGAAACTGAAGCAAGAGCCTTTGTGCAACAGACCTCCTCGTTTGGAGGCAGGCGTGGGGGAATGCCAATTCAATATGTACTGCAAGCACCAAATATTCAAAAACTTCAAGAGTTTATTCCTTTATTTATGGATAAAGTGAGCGAAAGCCCATTCTTCCAAATGTCGGACGTGAACCTGAAGTTTACAAAGCCCGAAACAAGAATTGTTATCGACAGAGACAAGGCAGCACTGCTTGGTGTGAGCACTCGAGATATTGGGCAAACGCTCCAATATGCTCTTAGTGGGCAACGAATGGGATACTTCTATATGAATGGCAAACAATATCAGGTGTTGGGAGAAATAAACCGTCAACAACGAAACACTCCGCTTGACTTGAAAACAATATACATAAAGAATAATGCTGGGCAGATGATTCAGATGGACAACTTAGTAAAGTTAGAAGAGACAGTAGCTCCGCCTCAGCTTCATAGATACAATAGGTTTAACTCGGCTACAATATCTGCAGGTCTTGCCAAAGGCTATTCGCTTGGGCAGGGGTTGGAAGAGATGGATAGAATAGCAGATGAGGTGTTGGATGACACTTTCAGAACATCACTTGAGGGCGAATCAAGAAACTTCCGCGAAAGCTCGTCAAGTCTTTTATTCGCCTTTGGGCTGGCTATTGTGCTTATATTCTTAGTTTTGGCAGCACAGTTTGAAAGCTTCAAAGATCCATTCGTCATCATGTTTACAGTGCCATTAGCAGTATTCGGAGCACTACTATTTATGTGGATGTTTGGCGTCACAATGAACATATATAGCCAAATTGGAATCATTATGTTGATTGGATTAGTCGCCAAAAACGGAATTTTGATTGTGGAATTTGCTAACCAACGACAGATAGCGGGATTAAGCAAATTAGAATCATTAGTTACCGCATCTAATCAACGTCTGCGCCCTATCTTGATGACAAGTATATCTACAGTATTGGGACTTCTACCCTTAGCATTGGCAACTGGCGAGGGTGCTAATGGTCGTATTGCTATGGGTGTAGCAGTAGTTGGGGGTATGCTTGTGTCAACATTCTTGACTCTGTTTGTGGTTCCTGCAATGTATATCTATCTATCAACCGACAGAGAGAAAAGAGATAACAATAAAGATAAAAGTGAATCTGAAAATGAATAATATAATAAGAAATATTCTTTTAATTATTGCCCTATCGGCTCCTCTGGGGATAGTGGCACAAGAGGTGATCGATATTAACGATGTAATCAGAATAGGTCTTGAAAACAACTATGACTTGAAAATAGTTAGAAATGAACAGAAAATATCTGACAACAACACTACTATCGGCAATGCTGGTTACTTACCAACATTGGGATTATCTTCGGGATATAATATTCGCGAAAACTCGAGTGACAATATTCCCGCCGATGGAAGTGAAAGAACTAATAGCACAACATTAGGCACACAAGCCCTTGATGCTTCTGTAAATCTAAATTGGACAATTTTTGATGGTTTCAAGATTCAAACAAATCATAAGCGATTGAAAGAGCTAAAGTCTATGGGCGAACTCAACACTCGCATTAGTATTGAGAATTTCATTTCAAATATATCCGCCGAATATTACAACTTTGTTCAGCAAACTCAGCTTCTTAAAAACTTGCAACAGGCTGTTGATCTATCGCGAGAGAGGCTTCGCATCGTGGAAGCTCGCTACCAAATAGGCTCCTTTTCTCGATTAGATTTACAACAAGCCAAAGTTGACTTCAACACTGATAGCTCGCACCTCATCCAACAGTATGAGGTGTTGCATAGATCACGTATCAAGCTGAATGAGCTGATGGGGTCGCACAATCCTGAGAAAACATTCTCAGCTGCCGATAGCACTATTAATGTAAATAGATTGTTGCAAAAGGATGATTTGTATGCAGATATGATGCAGAACAATACTGCCATGATATTATCAGAAAAGAATAAAACTCTCAGTGAGTTGGATCTAAGAACTCTACAAAGCCAAAACTATCCCTATCTTAGATTGAATGGCAACTATGGCTTCACGCACTACAACTACAATAATGGTAATCTTGACCAACAGCGAAACTGGGGACCAAGCGCAGGCATCACATTAGGCTTTAACATATTCGATGGGTTCAATAGAAAGCGTGAACAAAAGAATGCACGCATCAGAATTACGAATCAGGAGTTGAGTGTTGACAGACAAAAACTATATTTGGAAAGCGATTTTGCAAATATGTGGTTAGCTTACCAAAACAATATTCAGCTGGCTAAACTCGAAAAAGAGAGTATCGAGAATGCTCAGCTAAACTATGAAATTGCTATGGAGCGATACCTATTGGGTGACCTATCGGGCATCCTGTTGCGTGAAGCTCAGGTGAGTCTGCTCAACGCCGAGCAACGGCTTGTGAGTGCACAATATAGAACAAAGCTATACGAAATATCACTTATGCAGATTAGTGGAAGGGTTGGAGAGTTGGTTAACAACTAAAATAAAAATAGATTAATCAGTTAACTGTTTATTCAGTTAACCGATTAATCTATTATCTCATTACTTCACTTCTTCTTTAGGAGGAAGTCTAAACTCTAATGGCAAAGTAAACCTTACCCTCACCTCCTGTCCACGCTGTTTGCCAGGTTTCCATTTGGGCATAGTGCCAATGACACGCATAGCTTCAGCGTCCAATGCTGGATCAACTCCTCTAACTACTTGAATATCGGAAATGGTACCATCCTTTTCAACTACAAAATTTACAATCACTCTTCCCTGAATACCATTTTCCTTAGCTATCTGGGGATACTTTATACTTTCCGATAAGAATTTCATCATTGCCTCACTCCCACCTGGATATTCAGGTTGGTCTTCAACAACCACAAAAAGCTCATCATTAGTAGCTTTACTTTTTGATTGTCCATAGCCTACCACCACAATTTCATCCATAACATTTTCCGCTTTAGCATCAATTTGCTTATCCTCTTTAATCAATGATTGATTTGACTCCCCGCCTTGTAGTCTAAATACTACAGGAAGAGTGAATTTTACTCTCACCTCTTTTCCACTTTGCTTTCCTGGCTTCCAATTAGGCATAGACTCAATAACACGTTTTGCTTCTAAATCTAATGATGGGTCAACACCACGAACAACATTTATTTCAGATATAGAGCCATCTTTTTCAACGATATAAGATAAGATCACCCTACCCTGAATGCCATTTTCATGAGCAATCTTTGGATACTTAACATTTTCACTCAAAAATTGCATCATAGCATAAGCACCCCCAGGAAATTCTGGCTGTTCCTCTACTACCATAAATACATCATCAGTATCTGTAAGATTAGATTTGCTCTTTTTCTTAGTTGTTATAATTATTACTCCATCTTTACCATCTTCACCATAAAGTGAGGTTCCAGATTTATCTTTCAATACTGATATTGACTCAATCACATCAGGACTTATATTTGTTAAATCATACTCTTTGCCCATCACTTTACCATCAATTATTATTAATGGCTTGACAATTGTATCATTGCCATTGCGCAAAACTATCTTGGGCTCAGTTATTGACTTTTCAGTATTCGTTTTTTGCGCATACACACTATTTGCCGTAATTAACAGCAAAACTACGGGAAGCACTAAGGTGTACTTCAACAGCTTTTTCATTGGGGTTTTCTCTTTGTTCATCATCATAATACGTTGTTTTAATTGTGATACATTAAAGTTATTGACTAATTGAATATTTTTTCTTGGATAGGTTAAATGTAAAATATGATATTGATATTCACGCCTATTGACACCCTCGCCCAACACGCATTGGTCAGCAATAAACTCAATATTGATAGCAATCTCTTTTCTTAATAGCCAGTAAAACGGATTGTACCATATCAGTGGCATAAGAAGCTCCATAAGCATGACATCAACCGAGTGCCATTGTTTTACATGCACATTTTCGTGAGTAAGTATCTGCTTTAGCTTCTCGTCTGTATGTGCCTCAGGATAAATAAAAATCCACTTGAAAAACGAGAATGGTGTTGATTGGACTTTCAAATGTTGAAAAGTAATATTGTATCTAATTCTCTGTTCGCTATCAATTTTTATTTTGATGATTTGCCATAACTGCCACAATATCTTTATTGCTAAGAAAGAACCTACAAGCAACAATGCTACTTTTATCACCAACATCCAATCAATCATAAAAGAAGCACCCAGATCATCGTCCAACAATGCTGTGGCAGACAAGTCGCCAATCTGAACAGTGCCATAGACTTCAGATGAAGAACTGTTTAAGCTAAACAGCGACCCTAATCTGTCTGATTGCATAAATGGAAATAACAATGAGAACAATACAGATCCCATCAAGTACCCACGTCGCAAATAAAAAAATGTATCTCTATCAAATATGAGTCTATAAATAAGATAGAATACGGTTATTGCAATATTTACCTTTATCAGGTATGTTATGAATTCTTCCATCATAAGTGAGGTTTGAAATTAATATAAATCTAAGCATTATTTAGCACCCTTCTCAATCAGTTTAATAATCTCATTGAGATCATCAGCCGATAATTCCTGTTCTTTAGCAAAGAAAGTTACCATCTCCTTAAAAGAGTCATTGAAATAGCTTTTCACCATACCCGACATGAAATAACGCTTATAAGCCACCTTGCTTACTTTAGGATAAAACACCTTCACATTTCCAAAACGCTTTAAGTTTACATATCCTTTCTTTTCGAGATTCACAAAAATAGAAGCAATAGTGGTGTATGGCGGTTTGGGGTCGTCCATCAAATCTATTACATCTTTTACGGCACATTCCTTGAGTAGCCAAACCTGCAACATCACGTTCTCTTCTTGTGGAGTTAATCGTTCCATATCCTATATTTTATTATTAGGTTTATATTTAATCACTATATGTATATGACGCAAACGTACGAACATTTAGTAGATAAACAATGATTTAGTATTTTTGTTTTGGTTAAATAATCGAAACAAAAAACCCTGACAGGGCTGTATCTCCTATCAGGGTTGCATTATAAGTAAATTAGTAATGCTATTTTGAGCAATAAAATATTTTAGTTGATAATTCCAGAAAGGCTCTCGTGCATTGCCTTCGCTGCTTTTCTACCGTCACCCATAGCAAGAATAACAGTAGCACCACCACGCACGATATCTCCTCCAGCATAAATATTGTCAACATCAGATTTCAATGAATCATCCACTACAATTGTCCCCCATTTAGTAATATCTAATCCTGAAAAAGATGACGGAATCAATGGATTTGGTGAAACACCAACGCTAACAATAACTTCATCTACATCTATCCAGCGAGTATCTCCCTCCACGGCAATTGGTCTTCTACGACCCGAAGCATCTGGCTCACCAAGCTCCATGCGTTGCAATTCCATTCTTTGCACTTGTCCTCGCTCATTGCCTTCATATTGCAAAGGATTATGAAGATTAAGGAACTCTACTCCCTCCTCTTTAGCATGCTTAATCTCTTCTACTCGTGCAGGCATCTCTTCTTCGGAGCGACGATAAACAATCATTGCCTTTTCTGCACCCAAACGACGGGCAGTTCTTACCGCATCCATAGCAGTATTGCCACCACCTATTACTGCAACTCTCTTTCCCATCAATACTGGAGTATCACTATCGGGATGTGCTGCCTGCATAAGATTTACACGAGTAAGATACTCATTGCACGACATTACACCATTAAGGTTTTCACCAGGTATGTTCATAAAGTTGGGCAGTCCTGCACCACTTCCAATAAATATTGCCTCAAAGCCCTCTTCTTTCAAATCTTCTTGAGAAATAGTTTTCCCAACAATAACATTGGTGATAAATTTCACCCCCATTTTCTTCAGCACATCAATTTCGATATCAACAACCTCGTTGGGGAGTCTAAATTCTGGAATACCATATCTAAGCACCCCACCCAATTCATGTAATGCCTCAAAAACAGTTACATCATAGCCATATTTTACCATATCTCCAGCAAAAGCCAAACCGGCAGGTCCAGATCCTACCACTGCTATCTTTTTACCATTTGAAGGTGCAACTTCGGGTATCGACATTTGACCACTCTGCTGCTCATAATCGGCAGCAAAACGCTCTAAATGCCCAATAGCTACCGCCTCACGATTTAGACTTATAGTATAGAAACATTGGCTTTCGCATTGGCGTTCCTGAGGGCAAACTCTACCACAAACCGCAGGAAGTGCACTTGTTTCTTTCAATACTTTTGCAGCTTCTAAGAACTCACCTCGCTCAATATTCTTAACAAACTTAGGGATATTTATTTCAACAGGACAACCTGTTATACATGTAGGATTAGCACAGTCTATACAACGTTTAGCTTCAGCCATTGCCAGTTCGGCAGTCAAGCCAAGGTTTACCTCATCATAGTTTCTGCTTCTCACTTGTGGGTCAACCTCAGGCATAGAAACGCGAGTATAAGCCAACCGCTCTTTATTTTTTATAGTTTTACGAATCTCCTGACGCCATTCTTGATCACGCTCAGCTTTTAAATATTCTTTCGTAGTCATATAACTTTTCTTTTTTATAATTTAAATATCTGACAAGTGATTAATTGTATGCTTTAAGCCTCATAAGCATTTCGTCGAAATCAACCTGATGTGCATCAAACTCGGGTCCATCTACACACACAAAACGGGTCTGACCACCTACTGATACACGACAAGCACCACACATGCCAGTGCCATCAACCATAATAGTATTTAGAGAAGCCATAGTCTTGACATCATACTTCTTGGTAAGTTCTGATACAAACTTCATCATGATGGCAGGTCCAATTGTAACGCAGAGATCTACTTTCTCACGTGTTATCACCTCTTCCACACCCAAAGTAATCAGTCCCTTCTTGCCATACGAGCCATCATCAGTCATGATTATCACTTCATCCGAATATTTTGAAACCTCTTCTTCAAGAATAATATAATCTTTTGATCTACCACCAATAACGGTGATTACACGATTGCCTGCTTTTTTCATTGCCTCAATAATAGGCAACATTGGAGCAATCCCCACTCCGCCACCAGCACACAAAACAGTTCCAATCTTTTCCACGTGAGTGGCATTTCCAAGAGGTCCAACAAGATCGGTAATATTGTCTCCCACCTCCAATTGACAAACTTTTTCGGATGATTTGCCTACTCTTTGAATAACAAGGGTTATAGTCCCACGTTTAGGATCAGAATTTGCAATAGTGTAAGGTACTCTCTCACCCATTTCGCCCACTCTGAGCATTACAAAATGACCAGCTCTACGGCTTTTTGCAATAAGTGGAGCCTCTATTTCAAACTTCACTACCCTATCCGATAGGTTTTCTTTTGATACGATTTTATTCATTGTGTTAATTAAATTACACTGCAAAAATAGATATTTTAAATCATAAAAGAGAGCATTAATTCAACTTAGTTTATGGGGTATCGAAAGAATTTATTACCAAACAAGCAATTAGCAATCAATAAAGAGATTTTATATTGATCAGAATAAAAAAAAATAGTATCTTTGTATAAGGTAATTATAAACCACCATAATTGATATGGGGCTGACATGGATTTGACAGCGAGCAGAAGCGGTTTGTAAGCATGCAGTGCATTGTTGGTTCGCACTTTAATAATAATCCTCAAAATTTTAACTGGCAACAACAATTACGCTCTTGCTGCTTAATCGAAGTATAGTAGATTAAAGCTTAATCCCGACATTAGATGACGGGACAGGACATCACCCGGAAGCTCTGGCTTCGAAGCGTGCCGATCAGGTGGTGCAGATAAATCGGAGATAGGTTGAGAGACGCTTTGGCTCTCTTCCGAAACTAAAGAAGATAAGGATTGAGTTTGGTGGTTTCAGTCGCGCTCCTTCCCGACAATCAAAATGAAACTAAGCATGTAGAAAGCAAATTGGTTCCTTGTTTGGACGAGGGTTCAATCCCCTCCAGCTCCACTTGTAGAGAAAGCCAAAAGGCGACAAAGATTAGACAAACCGTTCAAATTGAGAGATTTGAGCGGTTTTTTTGTATATATATGGCTGGAAAGAAAGACGGGAAAAAGCCAAATAAAGCCATTTGTTATTTCCCTATTCGTACCCCCTAAAGAAAAAAGCCGTTAGGGGGTACGAATTGTCCAACATTGGCAGTTTGCTGTCCACTTTAGGCTGATCTGTATTTAGCTCAATTTTAAAGTATTAATCTACATTTGTAATTAAAAAAATTG
>CAZNRT010000072.1:0-1567 GCA_964575445.1 uncultured Proteiniphilum sp.
TTTATTTTTACAAGTTTGGGCGAGCTGATATAAATAGTTAGGTTTGCCTCCTCTTTTCTTTTTCCTTTGAATATTGATTTATCCTTCATTCTTATTTTCAATTTATCTTCTTCAAAGGTTATAGAAATGTTATCAATCATTCTTTCATTTCCTTCTGCACGCACAGTTGTTTCGGTAGCCTGCACAAAAACAATATTGGCTACTGTCTCCGCATCAATCACATCAAATGGCTTTGCTGCGTAGTTTCTAACTGTTGTTTTGCCATCTCTTCCATTATTGTTCTGAGCATTGGCACATGAGCTCATGCTCATTAGAGATAGCATGATTGCAGTTGATATTAAAAAAAGATTTGTTCTCATTATATGTTTTGTATTTAAATTTTTAATTTCCAAGAAGTTCTAATATTTTCAATCTGAAAGCATATTCATACTTTGCTTGTGCCTTTTCGGCTAATGTTTTTGCCAAGTTGCTTTTTGCCTGAAATAGTTCAAATGCGTTAGCACGTCCACTATTATATCTTTCTTCCGTAAAACGAAATGATTCCTGTCCAGCCTTCTCTGCTTTTTGAGTTGCCAACCATTTGCTATGCGCACCTTTGGCATTCTCAAAAGCCTGCTCTATTCGTTTGCGAAGGTCAATCTTCACTTTGTCTATCTCTATTCGGCTGTTTTCTGCTGTCAATCGAGCTGAGCGAACGCTGTTTTGGGTCTGAAACTTGTTGAAGATTGGTATCTGCAAGTTGAAGCTTAAATTATTACTTATATTATTCTTTATCTGTTTTGAAAAAGCATCATTTGGTCGGCTACCCATGTTATAGTATCCAGTACCCATATTGGTACCAAATGAAAGGGTGGGGTAATGCCTTGATTTTGCTATCTTCACCTCCATCAGGCTACTTTCTAATCTTAATTCTGCAGCTTCAATTTCGGGGCGAATCATCATAGCGTTTTGTACAATGTTTTCTGCCGAAATCAAATTGCCGTTGTTGATAATATCCTCTATGGGTGGCGCATCAACATCAATATTATTGTAATCTTCTAATTCCATTATTTGAGCCAGATCTAAGAGAGCCAATTTAAGGTTGCTTTCAGATTGTACTAAGCTTTGCTCCTCACGTGCTTGCTGTGCCTCCAATTCATAAATCTCACCCCTTGCCATTTTACCACTTTCGATGAGTTCTTCTTGTCGCCCAATTTTTGCTTTTGTCACCTCTAATTGTTCAGCGGCTATGGACACTAATTCCTTCTGAAGAAGTACTTGCAAGAAAGCAGTAGCCACACTCATCTCAATTTCATCTTTAAATTTCTCAAAGTCGGCATCGGCAGCACCAAGTTCTGCTCTTCGAGCATCTATATTGTACTTCATATTAAGCCCATCGAATAGAGTGATATTTGCACCTAATCCGAAAGATGTTTGAGAAGAATTGGTATTTTCATAAGTATTTGTCAATCCAATAGAGCGTCCAAATACAAAGCTTTGTCCAGCCGAGCCATTGAGTGATGGCAACAAGTCGTTTTTTGCTTGCGAATATGCTATCTCTCGCTGCTGTTTATTTATCATCTGTTGC
>CAZNRT010000072.1:1667-5217 GCA_964575445.1 uncultured Proteiniphilum sp.
GGCATTCCCACTGATAGTTTCCCAACCTCCGATTCATCAATCTTGCCTTCAAAAAGCATGTCAGATAAGTTTGCAACAGACGCTATTGTTGTGCCATCGTTGAAGTTGTTGGATTGTATCACAGAGTTACCCACCTTTATTGGGATATCCAATATAGTGCCATTCACCGTAGAGCGAACCAATGTAGTGCTATATTGAGCCGAGCTTTTGGTAATACCAGTTCGCACCAAGCTCAAATTGTCGTTGGCAGCTCGTAGTTCCTCCTGATCATTTTTGTATTGAAGTTGAACCTTATCAAATTCTTCTTTTGAGATAACATTATTTTCATATAGTTTCTTGTCACGCTCAAAATTACTCTTGCTCTGATCGGCAGCCAATTGAGCACGAGAGGTTCGAGACTCTGCACTACTTAGATTAACCATATCTGGCACCACCTGAATTTTAGCAATAATGTCACCTGTCTGCACCACATCTCCAGCCTCTTTATATACCTCGGATATAATGCCTGACATTTGTGGCTTTACAAGAATTTCGTTTCTTGGCTGAACCTTACCTGTGGCTACGGTTCGCTTCTCAATCTGCTGCTTTGTAGCAGTCTCTATTTGGTAGGTTTCCACCTTGGGGCGTGATTTTTTGTATAGGAATACAAATGTCCAGATAACTAATATCCCAAGAAGGGCAAGACCTGCAATTTTAAATAACTTCTTCATTGATTTATGATTTATGATTTTATTGATTTATTCTTCTGAAATAGCTTCTACGGGTTTTATCATCATTGCTCTATTAGCTGGTATAAAACCAGCAAATGTTCCGATTATTACTAAGATGAACAATGCGCCAATTGCCATAGAGAAACTAATTTGTGGGTCTTTGAAGAATTGATCGCCTTGACTCAGCGCAACGCCAACACCCGAAAGAATACCAACTCCTAATACAATTCCGCCAACACCCGCAAGTAGAGTAAGGACAACGCTTTCAGTCAATATTTGTCCAATAATATTCTGAGGTGTTGCGCCCAATGCACGTCTTATACCTATCTCTTGAGTGCGTTCTCGCACTGTTACCAACATAATATTGCTCACACCCACAGCTCCTGCCATCAATGTGCCCAAGCCCACTATCCATATCAGAGCTGCAATGCCCAGAAATAAGTTGTTGAACATGTTGAACTGCTCCTCAATGTTTACAGTTCCCACGGCATCTTTGTCATTAGGGTTTATTTGATGCAAGTCTTTGAGTGTTTCGGTTACTTTGTCTTGCACAATTTTCATTTTAATTCCCGGCTTGGAGGTTACCGCCAGGAAATGAATAATATTCCCTTGGTTGAATGTTTTTTGCATTGTGGTGAAGGGTAGTACTACCGATTCGGCAGTTGGTCCACCAATATTTACAGACGACATTCCTTTCACTACTCCAATGACACGAAAGTAAATGCCATTTACTTTGATTAATGATCCCAAAGGCTTGTTTCCGTTAGGAAATAGAACCTCAGCAATCCTATCACCTATCACACAAACTTTGCGTTGCTCCGCAATATCTATATCATTAATAAATCTTCCCTCCACTATATTGTTGCTCTCTATCAGGTTATACACAGGATAACAACCTTTTATCTGGTAGCTGCCACCCAATTCTCCATAAAAGACGTTCTTGTCTCCCGACCCTGAAAATAGCATAGGTGAAATGTATTCTAACTCTGGAACTTTATTCTGTATGATTGGGATGTCGCTATTTAGCATGTTCCACCTTCTGTTTTTTCTAAATCCCTTGTATGGTTCTGTAGTGTTATTACTCCAAAAGAAGCTTGAGTTACTGGCAAATCCATCTATTTGGCTTTTTATTCCTTCGTTGAGTGCATTTCCTGCACCCACCATTAGCACTAACATAAGTACTCCCCAAAATACACCAAATGCAGTTAAGAAGCTGCGTGATTTGTTGTGCGTTATGGTGATCCATATCTCGTACCATCTGTCTATGTCAAAAAATGATTTCATTATTTTTTATTGTTAATTGTCCTTTGGGCGTTAGTACGCTTCGCTGATATTACGCCTTCGGCTGTTAGTATGCTTCGCTGTTAGTACGCTTCGCTGTTGGTACGCCTTTGGCTGTTAGTACGCCTTTGGCTGTTATTTGCTATTATTTATGAGATTGTTGACTGAGCTTATAAAGTTATTTAGTTTAATAGCCAATATGTTGTGTTCCTTTAAAAGGATATTAAACTCTTCCTCAGATATTTGTTTCCTGTTTTTTGCTTTTTCAAGACAAGTTACACTTTCATTTAATGAGCCTCGTGAGAAGTAATAGAAGTTTTTTTGGTCTTTATATGAATATCTTCCAAAACCTTCGCTAATGTTTAAACTGATTGAATCTGCAGCTCTTACCCATTGTTTGGCTAATGTGTCTTTATTGAAATAATCCATATTCAGAGCTATGTTGTAAACCTTTTCAGACAATTCCATTGATAGCTTATATATTTCTAAATATCTTAATTTCATATTCATGCAATAGTTTAATTATAAATTTCAATCCTCCCTACTAACGTCCGAAGGACAACTAACAGCCGCAGGCGTATTAACAGCCACAGGCGTATTAACAGCCTTAGGCGTTTTTACATCCTCATTGCCTCAACAGGTTTTATCCTCACTGCTTTTCTTGCCGGCATATATCCCGCAATGATTCCTGCAATAATAAGCACCACTGTGGCGAACATTGCATAACCAATATTTACAGTAGGATTTTGAAAAACAGACATTTGCACTTCATCTGTTGCTGGTTGGGCATTTGCTGCCTGTTCCATCACAAAGTTAATTATTTCAGTTAATCCTATTCCCATCAGCATTCCAATATATCCAAACAGAGTAGTGATGATAAGCGATTCCAAGATAATGCTCTTGAGGATAGATGATGGTGGTGCACCTATTGCCTTTCTGATGCCAATCTCTTTTGTTCTCTCTTTCACCGATACAAGCATGATATTACTCACGCCCACAATTCCTGCTATCAATGTTAATAACCCTATGATGGATACAAAAATGGTTATCCCACCAAATATCTTTTGGGTCTCAATATATTCAGCCTGCGAGTTATTAACCCACAAAGCTTGTTTGTCAGCGGGATTGAAATTGAGGTGGCGCCCCATAAGTGAGCGGAGTGTATTGTCAAAGTGCTCATTGTCTTCTTTGGTGTTCAATCCTTCAACAGTAAATGTGATTTGGTTAAATTTTTTATTAGGATTGTAAATCAATTGTGCTGTGCTGAATGGTATATATCCTATAGGCGAACCCCATTGTGCTTTTTTGCTGTTCACACCAACAACTTTAAACATCAGCTTACCTACTTTTACGTCTTTACCAAGTGCGCTGCCGTTTTTAAAAAGCAAATCGGCAATCTTTTTATCGAGTACTATTACTTTGTTAGTATTGTTTACGTCCAATTGATTGATAAAGCGACCATTTTCTGAATTGATAATAAGATTTTCAATATCATGATATGCTGGCATTACCCCTCGTATTTCGTAAGAGCCATATTCGGAGCCATAAGAAATTGTTTG
>CAZNRT010000072.1:5317-13996 GCA_964575445.1 uncultured Proteiniphilum sp.
GCATTACCCCTCGTATTTCGTAAGAGCCATATTCGGAGCCATAAGAAATTGTTTGATTGCTTGATATGCGAGCCGTAACCATTCTTGTTTCAGCGAGTTGTTCTTCAATAGCCTTGATTTCCTTCTCTGCAAATTTCAAGTCTCGTCCCGATTTTAATCCATTATGCGGCATTGATGTGGTGCCTGATGATACTGCTACTCTATTTGTAGCCCTATCACTAAAGTTGGAGGTGACACCATTTTTTAAACCATTACCAGCTCCCAATAATACAATTAGGATAAATATTCCCCACGATACCGACAAACCTGTCAGCGTAGTGCGCAATTTATTTTTGCGTAGGGTTTGAAATATTTCTTGCAATATGTCTAACATAATGTTTACTGTTGGCTTGTTTCTATCATGCCATCTTTGATATCGATGATTCTATTAGTTTGATCAGCCACCGATAGCTCGTGTGTCACAATAATAGTAGTTATACCCTCTTTATTCAAGTCGGTCAGTACATTCATTACATCCACTGATGTCTTACTATCCAATGCACCTGTTGGTTCATCTGCAAGTATTATTTTGGGATTCGAAATTATTGCACGAGCAATAGCCACACGCTGCTTTTGTCCGCCCGATAGTTCGTTGGGCAGATGATGCGCCCAGTCTTTTAGCCCCATCTTATCTAAATGCTCCATAGCAATAATGTTTCGTTGTTTTCTACTCACATTTTTGTAGTAGAGTGGGAGGGCTACATTCTCTAATGCATTTTTGAAGTTGATAAGATTGAATGATTGAAAGACGAATCCAATCATCTCATTTCTATACTTTGCAGCTTGCTTTTCCGAGAGGTTTTTTATCAACTTTCCGTTTAGATGATAGTCGCCCTTGTCGTATGAATCCAAAATTCCCAAAATATTGAGAAGAGTTGATTTGCCTGAGCCCGATGCTCCCATGATGGATACATACTCTCCATCTTCAATTGTAAGGTCTATCCCTTTCAGCACATGCAGCGATATTGCTCCTGTGTTGTACGATTTGTTTATGTTTTTTAGACTAATCATAATGATTTTTGATTTCTGATTTCTTTGCTAATTGGCATCCCCTAATCACCAACCGCTGCTCTAATTATCTCTACTACTTCTTCCACTTCAATATCCAGCAGCTTCATTTTCTTCACAATTTCTGGGAGTTCGTTGTTGAGAAACTCTTTTTTATACATCTTCTTTATTTCTCGTTTGGCATTCTTGGCGGTAAAGAAACCAACTCCTCGTTTATCGTAAATTATATCTAATGATTTCAAATGCTCATAACTTCGCATAACTGTGTTTGGATTCACACCCAGCAATGCCCCCAGTTCCCGAATGGATGGTATGCGTTCATCCTCGGGATATTCTCCGTTGAGAATCTTCTCACAAATATTGTCACTTATTTGCAAGTAGATGGGTTTATGTTCGTCAAATTTCATCATGTGCAATTTAATATCTCTTTGTTTTTAGCATAAAGTATGAGCCTATGACAAGCCCAATTGGCATCACAATGTCAACAAATATGCGTAATAACTGAATTATTACAACAGATGGATGATCTCCAGATTTTATTAGCAGTGATTGCCCTCGTCCTTCATATACATTAAAAGTGACTCCAACCATATGTGGCATATCATCTATGAATATGAAAAATAGTCCAACAACGATACCTGTTAGTATAATGTGGAATAACATTATTACTCCGAAAGTTTTTAGAGGTTTGTTTCTTCTAAACCAGAGATTGCAAAATAATATACACTGTTGCAAAGTGAATAAGATAAGTATCTTTTCCCAATTTAGTTCTACTAAGGATACAAATTGGGCAACTGCAAATCCGCTCATCACCTTAGGAAACAGTAATGCCAACAAACTATCCATCCCACCATACAGAACAACTACCAAAAGTGGTGCGTATATTATTCCTGTTAACTGCATCACCAAGTATTTTTCTAAAATAGAAGCGGGCAACATTGCATCTATGATTCCCTTTTTGGGATGATTGTAGTTGAAGAAAAATATAAATGGTGAGAACACAATTGAGAGCACTATTAGAAATACTAATACATTATATCTGCTGCCCAAAGATACTGTGCTGCTGTCACCCATTAAGTTGAATAAGAGAAACAGAAGTGGCAGTGATGCAAAAGAAAATACAGTTCGCCATGCAAAATTTGTGGGATGAAACCACTTTCTATATGTAAGTTTGCCAAATCGGTTAATATCAAATATATTGTTGCTCATAATATCTTAGTTGTTAAAAAGTTGTTTGATTCTCTCTTTGTGCTTCATGCTTGCATTAAACAAAGCCTCAAGATTTACTTTGCTTTCAAAATTGTTGCTGTTTTCTCTAACGCAAAGATTGCCACCAAGAGTAGGCTCTAAATAAAGTGCGTGCTCAGGAATGCCTGATTCGAGGCTGAAATAGAGTTTTTGTGAAATAGTTTCCAAACTTGCGTTGAGGAGTACGGCTTGATTATCTAATATTATTATTGGGTCTATCAGGTTTTCCAAATCTCTTACCTGATGAGTAGATATTATGGCACAAGTATCTTCGTGGCAATATTCGGCCATTACTTTTCGGAACATTGTTTTAGATGGGATGTCTAAGCCATTACTTGGCTCGTCCATCAGCAGTAGACGTGCATTGGTGGAAAGTGCAAAAGTAATTGCTGCCTTTTTTGTTTGTCCGTGTGATAGCTTGTTTAGCTTCTTGTTGGCGTCTATCTCAAAGTCCTTTACTATGGCTTCGCATTTATTGTGATCAAACTCGGGATAGAATGGTGAATTTAGCTTCACAAACTGATTTAGCGTGATATCAAGCTGGATAAACTCTAAATCTTCTGGCAAATAGAATACTTTACTTAAAAAAGATGGTGTTCTACTGAATGGATTTTCACCACTTACGCTACATTTTCCTTCAAAAGGTTTTTGCAAACCGCTTATTATTTTCAATAAAGTGGTCTTGCCGACACCATTCTCGCCAAGCAAGCCATATATCTTGCCAGCGTCTAATTTCATTGTAATGTTGCTCAATACTAGCTTCTTGCCATACTTGAACGATAAGTTTTGTATATCTATCATAACTATAAGTTTTAATCTGCACAGGTGCGTTAGTGAGGTAGTGCACTGCAAAAGTATAAACATTTTTGTAACTACCAAATAAAAATAAGTTTTTTAACAAAAAAATTTATTGCGTTCTATCAACCGAAGGCGTTCTAACAGCCAAAGGCGTATTATCAGCGAAGCGTATTTTTTTCCCTATCTTTGCACCCATATAAGAATAACAAAGCACAGCAATGAAAACTATCCTCACCACTCTCAATGCAAAGTACATACATACTTCTCTCGCCTTGCGCTGGCTATATGTAGTCAATAGAGATAGATTTGATATCTCTTTTAGCGAATACACCATCAAAGAGGATGTATATAAAATTGCCGATGATATTATCGCTACCAATTGTGATGTGGTTGGTATCAGTGTTTCTATTTGGAATGTAGCTCAAAGTGCACAACTTGCTGCTCGTCTCAAAGAGCTTAATCCACAGATTATAATCATAGTAGGCGGACCCGAAGTGAGTTATGAACCAAAGTTTTTTATTGACAATTGGCAAATAGACTATGTGATAAGTGGTGAGGGTGAGTTTGTGTTAGGCGAGTTGTTGCAGGCGTTGGAAGATGGGAGTGAAGTGGATATTGATTGTGTTTCTTCTCAAACAAAGATTAGCCGAAAGGTGGCTCAGGCTGATATTTCTTTACTTGAGCAATGCCAATCTCCTTATCAATTGGAAGAAGATAATATTGAGCGAAAGAATAGGATGACCTATTTCGAAACGTCTCGTGGTTGCCCCTATTCGTGTCAATATTGTTTGTCGTCATTAGAGAAGGGGGTAAGATATTTTTCGCCCACATATGTGAATACCAATTTAGATTACCTTATCAATAGTGATGTCAAGCAGATAAAGTTCTTAGACCGCACGTTTAATCTCAATAAGAAACACACCTCGTTGGTGTTCGATTTTCTTATTGCCAATCATAGACCTAATCTTTCGTGCCAGTTCGAGATATATGCCGATTTGCTCAATGATGAGACTATCAAATATCTTAATGCGAATGTGCCGAAAAACTATTTCCGCTTCGAGATTGGTATCCAGTCCACTCACGAGCCTACAAATATAGCTGTGATGCGGCGACAAGATTTCCCACTCCTATATCGCAATATTGAGCAGATAATGGATGGTGATGTGATTGATCTGCATCTTGACTTGATTGCGGGATTGCCTTATGAGACCTTCGATAGATTTAGAAAATCATTTAACGATGTGTTTCAGCTTCGTGCCAAGGAGGTGCAGCTTGGTTTCTTGAAGCTTTTGCGTGGCACCAATTTGCGCCGCGATGCCAAGTTTTATGGATATATATATGATGAGGAGGCGCCGTATGAGGTTTATTCTGGCAATGATATTTCTATTGATGAGCTTGACAGGATCAGAGATGCCGAAGGTGCATTAGAGAAGTTTTGGAATAGTGGGCGTTTTGTCCAGACCATGAACTTTTTGTTTGATGAACATTATGCAGGCAGATATTTTGAGTTCTTCGATGAGGTGGGGCAGTATTATAATACTCACAATTTGCCTCATATGGGATATCAGCTTGAGGATTTGTTTAGATATTTCAATGATTTTCTGCTTGCAAAAGGCATTGACGTCTTCACTTTGTTGCGCAATGACTATTATTCTAACTTCACTCGTCGCCCTCAAGGCTTCTGGAAAGATACAATGGATAAAAAGCAGCGCAAGCGAATGCTTTATAACATCGGACAAGATAAGGAGTTTCTGAAAAAACATAATCTCGATCGCCGAACCATCGAAAAGATGGCTACTATAGATCCTATATCTGATGAAGAGTATCTACTGACATTGTTTTTGGAAGATGGGCGAGAGCAATTGGTTTATGATAATAGCTTAAAGTAGAAAGTGGTTATTTGTGATTAAAATAACTGTAAAAGTATTGCGTTTCATGTTTTATGTGTTATATTTGTAGCAAACTTACCAAGTAGGAGGATTAAACTATGATTCAGGAGTTCTCAGTGCATAATTTTTTATCATTTAAAGACAAGCAAACAATAAGCTTTGTAGCATCTGCCGATAAAAGTATGGCGGATGAGTTAATAATAGAGCCACAACCTGGTGTTAAATTGTTACGCATGTCCATGATATATGGTGCAAATGCATCAGGTAAGTCTAACTTGTTGCGTTCTATGCATACAATGTGGAAGCTTCTGATAACTCCAAAGGTTAATGCAAATGATAAAGTAATATCATATACACCTTTTGAGCTTACTAAAAATGAACCTATTATTTTCGAAATGACTTTTTGGGCAAATAATAGACGATATGCTTATCACTTAGAGTACGATAGTAGTAGTATATTGTATGAGAAATTGGAATATACTACTGACTCTGGTGTATTGTCACTAATGTATGAAAGGCAAAAAGGTTCAGAAATTAAGTTTGGAGGCACCATCGGTATCAAGGCAAAACAGCGAAATGAATTTAATCTTGAAACTCTAGTAAATCATACAGTTCTTTCAACCCTCACAAAGAAAAATATAGATGCACCAATCATTATTAAAGAGCTTTATGATTGGATTTCCCTAAATTATTTTGAACAAAAAGCAAATGCTGGCGTAAGGAATATAGCTGAACAGGCCGAAGGAAATAAAAAACTAAAGAGTATGATTATCGATTTGCTTTGCAAGGCTGATTTGAATATAACTGATTTTAATATGATTGACTTTTCACTCCCCGATAAAGTAGCTTCTGACATTATAGAAAATGAAACAATAAACTATGAACTGAAAGAACAACTATTGAAGTACCGAAAGCAGTTGGTATTTACACACTCTAATGAATCCGAAGAGTTTCAAATTAGCTATGACTCAGAATCTGAAGGAACAAAAGCCTATTTTAGATTGGCTAGAGTATTGTTTAACTTGCAAGATTCGGAGTGTGTAATAATGGAGGATGAGCTTGATAGTAGTTTGCATTATGATTTATTACTACATTACTTGCAGACCTATCTTCAAATGACTACCAATTCACAGCTAATCTTTACAACACACAATCAGCTATTGATGGATGAGGACTGGATGATACGTAGAGATATGGTGTGGTTTGTAGAGAAAGATAGAAAGACCGCTTCATCATCATTGTATAGAGCTTCTGATTTGGGATTGCATAAAAATGTATCTTTAATGAATGCATACCGAATAGGAAAGATTGGGGCTAAACCTATATTGGGTTCAACACTTTTAAACTCATAGATACTATGAGAAAAGCAATAGCAGTTGTAGGAGAAGGAATAACTGAGAAGTATTATATTGAATCATTAAAAGGATTAAGTCCATTTAATATTGAGCCTAGGGCATTGGGTCAACGAGCTTCTAGTCTAAAAGATTTAGAGAAATCAATTAAAAAATCCATAGATCAAGGGTATGATGAAGTGTATTGCTTGATTGATATGGATGGCAAACAAGAGGGTAAATCAAAAGAGGATTACACAAGGCTTAAAAATGTGTATCACGACAAGATACATGGAAGAAAAAAGGATGGTATTCAATGTAAAGTCATGTTTATTGAGACGGATAGATGTACCGAATTATGGTTTTTATTCCATTTTAAATACACTACTAAGAATTATTCATCATATAAAGAGCTAGAGAAGGACTTACGCGAGTATAGACCAAATTACGACAAGTCTGAAAAGTACTTTCGATCGGTAAATTTACATAAGGATTTTACCAATAAGGATGTGGGTGGCTCATTTGGTAATGCTATTTCTAATGGAAAGAAATCGATAGAGTCAATGCAAAGTGATGGTCGTAGGCATACCTATACTGAAATTCATATTCTGCTAGAGGCTTTGAGTATTATTTAAGGTCTATGTGATATATTTCTATATCTCCTATATCCAACATTGCATTTATTAGAAATATACTGTCATATTTATGCAAATCATCTGTTGTAATTCTTGTTTCTACTACCATTCCACATTTGAGAAGGCTCTGACGCTTTGTGCCATTTAGCAGATATGTGTCGGGTGTAAATAGTCCATCATTATTTTTGAAGACTACATTGCTAAAGGTGGTATCGGTTATGCAATTGTTTTTCACAATAAGGACTTCATCACTATCTCCTTTTTGAGACAGAAGCTCGTTTAGGCTATCACGGTTGGCAAACTTTAGCGAATAGTCTATATCTGATCCTATAAGTTTTAGAGAATTGATTTTGCGAGGCTTGTAATCCACAAACACAATGTCTCTGATTATACTACCGTATGTGATGCTGCATCTCACCTTTTTATCTGCCATCTCTTTTGGTATCATGCTTATCAAGTTTGGCAAGTGAGGAGCCTCCATGCCGCAGCTTTTTGAGCTATGTTGCATTCTTGATAAGTGAGCCTCAATGTTTAGGATAATGCCTTTGTTGATGCATATAGTCTCGAGAAACATAGTGATGATGTATTTAAAAGGGTAAGTAAATCTTTTCCAAAACCTCCTGATATTCCTTTTCAAGATTGCTATTGATGGTGATACCTCCGCCACTTCTGAAGAAAAGGCTATTGCCCTCTTGTTCGATATATCTAATTAAGACGCCACTATCTAAATTCTTTCCATCAAAATATCCAACTATTCCTGTGTAATATCCTCTTGTTCTATTCTCGACTTGGTTGATGATTTGGCGAGCATTATCTCGGGGATATCCTGCAATGGAGCCTGCTGGCAGTAGCTGATGGATGAGTGTGCCGATATTGTCAGTAAAATTGTGAGGAAGAGTGCCTGTTACTTCTGAGCTAACTTGAAGCAGTTTTCCTTTGTGATTTTCTATTATATCAATATATCTGAATCGTCTTGTTGCAACGTTTGTTGCTACTTTTCTTAGGTCGTCATGTATTATCTCAACCGCTATTTTGTGCTCTTCAATCTCTTTTTTGCTATCAATGATGATGGTTTCGGCGTTAGGTATATTAGCATTAATAGTTCACTTCATTGGATACGAGTATATTTTATCATTTTTGGTTTGTACAAATATTTCGGGCGAGAAGCACACAAAATGACCTGGCACATATACACGATACTTTGCTTTGCTATGTTCAAATATATCTAAAAGAGACAATGATGAGCAAATAGGAGTTTTGAGGGTGAGATTTATCATCTCTATTTTGCCAATAGTGATATTATACATCACATTGTCAAACTTCTTCTTATATTCATCAATGCTTTCGGGATGGTACTCTAAGCCGATATGTGGTAATGAAGGGGGTGTGCTGTGATAGTTAGTAAAACCATTTATTTGGAATAGGATATCTTTTTGCTCTTCTGGATTGGATACGAAGAATCCTTCACTTTGTTCAAAGTTTAAACCAAATAAAAATGGGGTTTTGGCTCTGCCCCCTATATTCATTTTTTCTATTATGTTGCTGTATTGATCAAACATGATGCAAAGATAATTTTTTTTTCATTTTAGGAGACGGTTGCCAATTATCTTAAAATAAATTTTGCACTCCCAATGGTCATCGAGAGTAAGAAAAATTCTTTATTTGTACTCCCAATGGTCATCGAGAGTAAGAAAAATTCTTTATTTGCACTCCCAATGGTCATCGAGAGTA